>NZ_QESS01000025.1:0-10564 GCF_009012935.1 Wolbachia endosymbiont of Nasonia oneida
TTCTGCCTTCCTATGACCTGTTCGGACTATTATGAGAAATGCTATACTACATAAGGCCTAATTTCCGGAAGATCAACTTTTTGGTGAACATAAGGTTTTTCGCATATTACAAGCTCTCCTCCGCATTCGCAAATATTAGGCAACTCTATTTTTACTACTTTATCCGCTTCCATTGTAGCATGAAAATTTCCTTTATGCCCAACCTGATCGCCAACATTCCTTTCGCTTTTTGGCTTGTCCTTTTTTGTTTTGTACAATTCTTTAGAGCTCGGTAGAGATGAATTTTTCGAGTTTAAACCAAGCCTTTCCTTTAA
This sequence comes from Wolbachia endosymbiont of Nasonia oneida, assembly GCF_009012935.1. Taxonomy (NCBI): domain Bacteria; kingdom Pseudomonadati; phylum Pseudomonadota; class Alphaproteobacteria; order Rickettsiales; family Anaplasmataceae; genus Wolbachia; species Wolbachia endosymbiont of Nasonia oneida. Next base: position 315 of record NZ_QESS01000025.1, read on the forward strand.
TTCAGCGTTCTCTATCTTTAAAGCTTTATTTTCTGCTTTTAAGTTTTCTATCTCTGCTTTCAGTTTTTCTATTTTTTGCTGTAAATTTTTGCAAAGTTCTAAAAGGTTTACCACATTACCTCACTTTTGCTCTATGATTATCTTTTTAGATCACTTTGTCTACCTTATTCTACCACTCCGCTGAACGGATACCTTGGGTTAGCTATAGCTAACACCACAATTGTACTAACATTGTGATTTGAGAACAACCTTCACCAGAAAGGGTGTCATTCCAGTGTTAAGCACTGGAATGACGAGAGGTAACGCAAGAAGTTTACTCTTAATAAAAACCTGATGATGAATCATTATTACCAAATTTCGGCCTATTTCTGTTGCTGAAACCAGAACGAGGACGAGGAGGCCTCTTATGGTGACTTCCTCCAGGTTTTCTACTAAATGAATTATTGTAATAATTATCCCTGTCATTTGGACCATCTTTCCTTTCCTCGTTGTAAAGCTCACCTTCAAAAAACTCTCCCGTCTCTTGGTCAACCCGACGTCTTGACAACTTTGGACACCCACCTTTTTCGAAGTCAATTACTAGTGCTTTGAAAGTATCATCTTGTTTAAGTACGCTCTCTATAGAATCTATATGTTCATTAGCTACTTCACTTATGTGCATTTTTCCTTTTCTGCCATTAAGAAATTCAAGCTCTACAATAGACTTCTCTATTCTTACAACCTTGACATCAACTATAGAACCTTGTTCTAGTTCTGTTATTGAATCAATCATCATACTCTTTGCAATTTCAGCTTCAGTGCCACTCGTAGCAAAAACAGAAACTTTACCATCATCTCCTATTTCAATTTTTGCATTACTTCTTTCACACACACTGCGTATATTTTTCCCCTTAGAACCTATAGCAGCAGAAATTTTGTCTTTATCTATGTAAAATGATAACATCCTTGGTGCATGGTCTTTGACATCATCACTGTGTTCTGAAATCACTGCATTCATTTTTTCTAAAATATGTAATCTTCCAGCTTTTGCCTGTTCTAAAGATTTTTCAACAATTTCAAAGCTTATACCAGAAATTTTCATGTCCATTTGTAGCGCCGTAACCCCTTCACTAGTTCCTGCTACTTTAAAGTCCATATCACCAAGATAATCTTCATCACCAAGTATATCGGAAAGTATTACATACTCGTCTTTATCTTTGATGAGACCCATAGCAATTCCAGCAACAGGGGCCTTTATTGGCACACCCGTATCCATTAAAGCAAGAGAAGTCCCACAAACTGTTGCCATAGAAGAAGAACCATCAGACTCCAAAATTTCGGACACTACTCTTATTGTATAAGGAAATTCAGACTTATCGGGTAAAACAGGATGAATTGCTTTCCAAGCAAGTTTGCCATGACCGATTTCTCTTCTTCCTGGTGCACGCGCAGCAGAAGTTTCTCCAACAGCAAATGAGGGAAAGTTATAATGCAACATGAAATGCTCACGTCTATCCCCTTCAATATCATCCACAATTTGCTCATCTTGAGTGGTGCCAAGAGCAGTAACAACCAGTGCCTGAGTATTGCCTCTTGTAAATAGTGCAGAACCGTGAGTTTTGGACAGAATATCAACTTCAACTTCTATCTGACGTATCTCATCATGCTTACGACCGTCTATCCTTACACTTTTCTTCCTAATTATTTCACGTACTAAAGATCTTTCAAAGTTTTTTACTGCATACGTAATTAACTTTTCGTCTTTTCCAGTTTCTTTAAGAGTATTCAATATATTCTCTCTGATCGCTTCTAGAGCTTGAACTCGCTCTTGTTTTACTGTTTGCGAATATGCTTTTTCAAAATCTTTACCGTATTTTTCGAGCTCTTGTGTTATATCTGATGCATCAATAGGGGCAAAGCTCTCAGGTTTATTGCCAATTGTATCAGCAAACTCTTTTATGAGCTTAATGACAGGCTTAAGGTGTTCATGGCCAAATTTTATTGCATTAAAAACATTTTCTTCAGAGAGCTCTTTCACTTCTGATTCAACCATTAAAATTGAATTTTCATCACCAGACAAAAACAGATCCAAGCTGCTTGCTTTCATCTCTTGAACAGAAGGGTTGAGTATATAGTTATTATTTTCATCACAACCAACCATCACTCCAGCTATAGTAAAGTGAAAGGGAACACCAGAAATTGCAAGAGCTGCAACAGCACCAATCAATGCTGGCACTTCAGGAGGATTGACTGTATCATAAGTTAATAGATTGCACACCACACTAATTTCATCATGAAATCCTTCTGGGAATAGTGGTCTTATACTTCTATCTATTACCCTTGAGATTAAAGTTTCTCTATCAGATGGCTTGCCTTCTCTTTTAAAAAAGCCGCCAGGGATCTTACCCATGGCATAGCTTTTTGCGATAAACTGTACATTTAAAGGAAGAAAATCAACATTTTCTTCCTTCTTTTTACTTACAACAGTTACTAAAACAGAAGTATCACCGTAATTTACAACTACTGAACCATGAGCTTGGCGTGCTATTTTTCCTGTTTCTAAAGATAAGGTACGACCACCCCACTCTATAGATTTTTTTATAATTTTAAACATACTAAATTCCTCGATTATTTTCTAATGCCTAACTTCTCTATTAATTCCTGATAGGCTTCATTACCAAATTTACGCTTTATATAATTTAAGTGCTTGCGTCTTCTACCTATCAATATAAGTAAACCACGCTTAGAGTGATGGTCATGCTTGTGCACTTTAAAATGCTCAGTTAAGTTACTGATCCTCTCGGTCAAAATTGCACATTGTACAAAAGATGAACCTGTATCATCTTCTTTAATTGCATATATATTTATCAAACTCTTTTTCTTTTCGGATGTTATCGACATCTAAACCTCATTTTAAATATTAAAAACACGAATAGGTTTCACACAACCATAAATAAAACTGCAGATTGCAATAGGTACACTACCCACCACCGTACAACAAATATCATGATTCTTTAAATTACGCAAGTTATTTAATACAACTTCCTGACCTTTTCTGATTTTCCCCGCATCTTCTAGGGAAATTTCAACTTTGAACATCGATTTTAAAGCCGATTCAATGGGGATGACGAAACTTTTTGTATTACTCCCTGTCACTCCATCATCTTCTGTCATCCCACCCCCCTCTGTCATCCAAGTAGCTGACACTGGGATGGCTTTGTTGCATCGCTCTTCGGATCAACTATGTTTTTTAAAATTTTTTCAATTTTGTTTTATTACAACTTTTTATTGTAATTCTACAATTCTACTCAATCATGAGGGGTATTTTGGTAATTAAAAACCTATTCATTATAGAAAAAGAATTTTATATCAAACAGCCATCACAGCAATTCCTGCTTAGATTTTGTGGTTAGTGAATATGTGCTTTAAATTTGTGTGGACGCACATATTCACTGTAGATTCAAATAGTATGTAGGCTCATTGCTTCTTTCAGTCTCGCATTAGCAATCACTATGATTTTACGCATTAGAGCTGTCATAGCCACCATCTTCTTTTTACCTTTACCAACAAGCTTGGAATAGAAGGTACCAAGCGCAGACTTAGACCTTGAAGCAGCCATTGCAGCTGTAAAAAGCTTTTCACGAACGTTGCTTCTACCACCTGTTATTCTTCGGTAACCAATAGTTTTTCCACTTTCTTTTGGATGAGGTGCAACTCCAGCAAGACTTGCAACTTCTCCTCTACCTAAGTAGCCAAGTTCCGGCATTAGACATAGAAAATCTTGAGATAATTTTGGACCTATTCCTGGAACTGTTCTAAGAATTTTTTGGCGCTTCTGTAACTCTAGATTCTCATCAATAATTTTTTGTATAGTATTGTTGAGTTCATTTACCTGACTGTTGAAAAATTCAATGGTTTTTTGACAACTTTCTTTTATATGGTCGTTTTCAGGTGCTGCAAGCCTACATTTCTCTTGAGCTCTCATTTTTGTAATGTCATCACGACGTTGACAAAGTGCAGCTAAGGTTGTTTGTTCTTTTGACATAGGCACAAATAGAGATAGAGTACTATAGCGTTCAAACCCATATTGAGCAAGGGCTCTTGCATCTGATTGATCAGACTTTGCTAAAGTTCCATGAGATAGGACAAAGCTTTTTACTTTGCGAGTATTAGCTCGATGTACAGCAATATTCATGTCAATAAGAAAATGTGATAAACCAAGCTCATATTTTCCTGTATTTTCTAAAGTCACTAAAGAATTAGGTAGGATATCTGAAAATTTTTGAAACATTCGTTGCCAACCAGCAGTATCATTGTCAAATTCGACAGCGCTCTTCTGTTTGTGAACTGCAACAACATTTTTAAATTTTCCGATGTCAATGCCAATAAAATTTTGATAAGACGTAATCATAATAACCTCGATAGTTTTAATTGATTTAAGATTGTAAACGGGTGCATATTTATCACTGCCATTAAGTTAAGGAAGGAATGGTAAAAAACGAACCAGAAGATTTGAAATAATCGAGAAGTTATGATAAATGCTGAAACAAAATAGAATAAACTTAAAAGTAGATAAACTCTAAAATGTAAATTACTTAAGAAGTAGTTGATTTAGGAGTCATTTTACAGAAGATATGACAATAAATTGCCCAGTTATTATCAGAAGATATGAGTACTGTCTTTGGTCAAAATACATGCTTCCTAGCTCTTTTTTGGTAGTTCAGTGAACGAGTATTCGTTACTTTATTACGGTCAACTTTTCTTCCTTTTCTCACCACTAGAGTGTTCATCAAAAATAACTTTGATAATCGATCCATAATGCAGTCTGTGTCTGACTCTGTAGAAAAAATATCGAAAGCCAAGTTTTTTATTGCATTAAATGAGACAGATTTATTAATGCTTTTCTCAGACTTGCCATTGGCTAGGCCTGCGTTCAATGTCTCTTCTACATCTTCTGTTGTAATACTTTCTAAGTTGCTAATAAAAATAGTTGACCAAAAATCCTGCTTAATAGTTTCAACACTTTTACCTGTAAAATTTTCTAAGCCTAATCTTCCTTTGAGTTTGGAAAAAAATGTTTCTACTCCCCAACGTAAGTAGTATAATTCCCCAAATTCTTCAGCTTTAAACTGCTGTTCGTCTAATAACGATGTAGCTAACACTTCAATCTCACCAGAATGAAGAACTATTTTGACTAATCGAAACTTTATTTTATCAGGTAATCCTAGCTTTCTTAGCTGTCTCGCTATTTTGACAGATGCAGTTGACACTACTATCATGTCAGAAGGACTTCCTGGCTTAAACATAGCATTTATTTCATTAAATGATGAGTATGGACAGCGAATTATGTAATTAATACCTCTTTGTATAAGCTCAGCAAAAAACCTATAAGAAACATACCCTCTATCACAAATCAGCAAATCGTTGGATTTTACACTATCAAGCATATCAATAGCTAAAGCAACTTCATAGCTACCGCCTCTGCCAAGTACTGATTTTATTGCGATATTGTTTAATACATCGTAACATACTTCAAAGGTTGTACTTGTGTAATCTCCAAGCTCTTTTTCGGTATAATTTCTTATTGGTCTTGAGCCAAATTCATTTATTAACTCATCATTTTTTGGTAGAATCAGTGTAGAAGCATCAAATGCAAGTACTCTGAAACCATGGTGGGTTTTAAATCCTTGATCTTGGTAGTATAGGGAAATTATGCTATCATTTAGCTCTGAAAATGCAGTGTGCTTTAGCTTTTTTCTTGCTTGAGTAAATGCACTTGCTGTGATTGTGTGATCCTTTTTTGTATGCAGGACAAACTCATTAAGCATTACTTGTAATGATTTTACACTCTTTCTGAAAATTAGAATAAATACATCAATGAAAGGCAGCTTTCTTTTTCGTGAGAAATCTTTTGGAGATGCTTTGTGGGCGTTAATAAAGTTTAAACTCATCAATTTATCTTTTATAAATTTAATTATTCTTTTTTTTACTCATATCATTATTTCTTTTAATTCAGCGATCTTACCCGATTTTATAATACATTCTAACACTTTTTCCTTAACTTAATGGCAGTGGACTCTGCACTACCCCCTTCTTGTATATGAAAAACAAACACTTTATTTTTACTACTACTTTCCTTAACGACAAACATAAATGTAGTAAGATTCATATCTCCTACTAATGGCCTTGTTACTGATATACCTACTACATTCTTCTCTAAGTTGTGGTTAAATATATATAATTTTATATCTCTTGCTTCTTCAGGCTTTTTTAATAAAACCGACTGTCCAAGTAATAACCGACTTAAGTAATCTTTTGTATACTGCTCCGGAGGAAACGTATAGTATAGCTGACCTAATAGTGTTTTTACTTCCTTCACTTTATCTTGACCATTACCATAAACTATATTAACCAAGGATTGCATAATAGGTTCTTCATTCCTTTTTACCTCAGATGCTACTTCAGAAATTTTATAATAATCTCTTGGCTCATTAAGATTAATACCCATACAAATAGCTTCATCAGCATTTGTTAACATGCGCATTTTATTACGACGCAACCCCTTAGCATAACTCTTTGCTTCTTCCAACGCATTGTCTACATTACCCTTTGCCTTCAATTCCATTATCACAGGGGTAGCTGACCAAGATCGAACTTCTCCTCTTACAAGTAGCATGATATCACTATATCCTCTCCCTGTTAATAACTCCAAGTATAACCTCAAATTATAGCGATAACGAAAATTCATCAACATACCACTGATAAAGCCATGTTGCGCAGCTTCTTTATCTGGATTTATTATGAACATTTTTCCCCCTGAGATCAGAATAAAGCTTTTGAGCTCCTTTAACAATTTCCGGAATAGCTTCTAGACCACCCTCTAAATTGCCTATAGCTAACTTAGCTATACCGCCTTCTAAATTTTCATCTGCTTTGCAATCCACTTTCTTAAAATGTTTGGTTTCAGGATTCTTACCTTCTTGATGCTCTACTAAAACTTTAAACTTCCATTTTTGACCCTCTTCTTCAAGTATTTCTCTACCTATCAGAACTTTAGTTACACTTGACTTTAAATCTTTGCCTACATTCTCTATTTCTGCTTTCAAATCGGTATTAGACTTTTTGTCTCTGCTTTCTGAAAAAATAAAGAGGTGTTTTTTCTTCTCTTTTCCAATCTCTGCAATAATATATAACTCTTTTCTCATTATCTCTAATACCCGAAAACACAAATCTCTCAGTTCAAGCTTTTCAGTAAGTTCTGTACTCGTTAAACTAGCAAACATACCAGCAAAGAAATTTATAAAAAAACCTTCCTTTTCTGGTGCAGCAGAAGCCCCACTTGGTTTTGGTATTTGATCTAAAAATGATTGAAACCTTTCTTCAAAATTTCTATCATTATTGCTTGCATCGAACAGATACTGTATTAGTTCTTTTTTATCACCTGCCATATTTTCCTCCCTATTTAGACATTTTTTCCTGAATATAAGCAGCAGATTCTGGATCTCTTAAAGATGATGGTACATCACCACCAGCCTGATTATCTTGTACAGACTCGTTTATTTTTTTGTCTATATCTTTACCTAAACCATCGTCTGATAGCAGCTCCAAAATTTTTGTCATAGATTCTTTTATCCTAAATTCCTTATGTAAATCGCATGCTTCATCCCATTTTTCTTTATAATTAGCATCTTTTTCCAGAACTTCTATGGCCTTTACAAAATTATTACTGTACTCAGTGTCACCAAGAATCTTACGCAATAAATCTTTCTTATCTTGAATATATAAAGCACAACAAGTTCTGTATGAATTACAAAATGATTTAGCTATCTCCTTTTTACACCCTACTTCACTCGCAGAATCTAATATTTTTTCTAAAGGTTCAAATGCACCAGTTCTGGCAAGATTGGATAACATGTCTGTTAATCCAGCATTCCTTCCAGGTTTACTAAGCTTATCAAGACAATATTTTTTGTGGTGTAGAAAATCTTCCCCCTCCCATACCCAAATCAAAAAATCACTCCCTAACTTCATTAATTGCTTGTTAGGTGCACTACTAACTTGATTTCCTATTCCAAAAACAAAGTGAACATAGTATTCCTCAGATGAGATATTCTTAGGCTCCAAACGCCTAATTAACTCTTTGGCATACTCAAACAAATAACTATCTTCTAACTTATCTAATATAGAATAAAAGCCACGAGCCTTATAATCTTTTTGCAGAAGCACTTTATGCTTATCAGCACCTAGATTAGCAAGACAAAAATCTATGACATTAGCATTGCTGTGCCTGAGATTGAAACTACCAGATGAAGTAGCATACAGTGCTGTATCAATTAAAATTTGATCAAGTTCACTTTCCTTTATTTCTTCTTTTAATTTATTAAAAAAGAATTTCAGAGCTTCTACACACCCTTCTTTTCTTGCACATTCAAACCCATATTTCCATAAATCAATTTTGTTTCTATAATCTAATTTTTTATCATAGTTCTCATTATATTTTGCTATTAACTCCTTGAAGTTATTTAGGACTTCCTCATTAGAACTTGAAATAGGGTTACCATTTTCACCTATTACATGAATATAATGTGACCAAAACTCCATTAATCTAGAATGTCTACTAAGTGTATCTGTAACAAACTCTCCTTCTGACTCCGAATCGCCTTTATACTTCTTTAAAGATGGAAAAATTTCACGTACATCTTCTTCTGAACACAGCCAACATTTGACTTTGTAACTCTTATAGTCACTTAATAGGTCCTTACCGTCTGTTTTTTTTATGGTAAGCAAATTCCTAAGAATAGAAGTTCTGTTAAGAACAAAATCACCATGCCTATTCATCCAATATTTATCATCTGAAAAATTGTTAAATTCTTGCGCAACATAAGAGAGATCTTCACTATTTAAGATCTTTTTTCCAAATGGCTTATACCATTCTTTAATCTGCAAGCGCTTTACAGCGTAACCTGGATCGCTTTCTGGAACCGAATTTATAAACTTTTTTTCATTTTCATTCATAGCTATTTCACCTCCTTTTTTATTGAGAGTACATATTGACTATAGTCAAAAAGATTTTTTTTCTTATGTCAACATACTTAAGCAAATATTAGCATAGAATTTTTTTTGGATAAACCTGACTACTTTATAATAAAAATATTATGTTCAGTCGGCTTGACTAATATTATGTATTGTACATAATGTATTCTATATTTAGAATTCAGGTGGTAGCTGTGGTTGAGGCTAAGGAATTTGTGGAACATACTATAGAACCTACCAATCGGTAAAGTGATAAAATAAATGGGCAGGAACCGAAATGGAAACCAAACACTTAGCAAAGGTAGCCAAGCACGGATGACCAGGAATTAGAAATATAGCCTTTCTTATAATAGTCCGAATGCGATAAGATATGTGTTTATGGCTATAGCAGGCCAGTAGCATATTACGGTCTGTTCGGATTATTGTAAAAAGAGCTATAACTCAATTATCAACAAGTGGTAAAGATGACTACTATGAACTCATTAAACAAAGTGTATTTTGGATTGATATGAACTTAATGGATAATACAAGTAATTGGAGCTTATTAGAAAAAGAACGGGTTATTAAAGCGCATAGATCAGAATTAACAAAGAATCAGGAGAAGTTAATTCAAAAGTTATTTCACATTATTAGATGATAGTCGTGATACTTTAACACTTCAACAATTTTTACAGAAAACTAAGAGTAATCCAGATCTAAAAACTGTTCTCGATCTTAAAGTATGGGCTTCAGAGTTAACACTATTACATATACTTCCAACAATCCTAAATTCATTTGATAGTTGTACTTTAGTGGATTGTCTCTTAAAAGCAGGAGCTGAACCAAATATACAAGATTATAAGGGAAAAACACCTCTACATTACTATGCTGCTACTTATCCTGTTGAAAAGAAATATGTGGATTCTCTTGTAAGCTATGGAGCTGATTTGAATATACAGCTCTTTCTACAATAATCCGAACAGATTATAATAATACACTGCTGTCCTCCTGGCTTATAATAGCTATAAAGACGTTTTCACCCCCGTTCAGACTATTATAAGAAGGGCTATAAAGGACAATAATGGAAAAACTCCTCTACAAATTGCACTTGATAAAGGTACTTTGGATGTTGCAGAGTGCTTCTTTAATTTAGAGCAAAAGAAATTGTATGAAGAATTAAACAAGCTAATTGAAGGTACATCTAAACTTGAGAATAGACCTCTTTCGAAACTCATATAGACAGCTCAAAATTGTGAATT
>NZ_QESS01000026.1:0-433 GCF_009012935.1 Wolbachia endosymbiont of Nasonia oneida
TCTCCTTTTAAACAATATGACCGAAGACTTTCAGGTCGCACCATTTCTGCTATATATCTATTTCCGTGAGAATCCTTGCAGAGAACATCAACAATACTTTGTTTATCAGAGGCAACTTCGGGATCCATAATAGTGCTAAGAAACTCAACTTCTTGTATTGCATTTATCTCAGTAAACCCTAAAATATCGTTCAAAAAGTGGATCAGGATATTCTTATTTTTTTCCGTTCCAAAGATTTTTTTGAAACACAAATCATTGCGAGGATCGAGAAATTTTGAAAGAGCCATGGCAAAAATGCTTGAAAATATTAATAATTATACACTATTATTAACAATTATTCAACCATATTTTTGAAGATAGCTATAGCTAACACGTCATAACCGCCACGAACCGTCATACCGCGATTCATTCGCGGTATCTTAGCATAGATCCC
>NZ_QESS01000026.1:443-10516 GCF_009012935.1 Wolbachia endosymbiont of Nasonia oneida
TCGCGGTATCTTAGCATAGATCCCGCTAACAAGTAGCGGGATGACGATTGTGTATCGTGCTTTGCTAAAAATCACAGAATGCAGTCTGGTTACAAATAAACTATTTTGACAGTTAATGGGGTCTAGTTTTGATGTATGGACTATCCAAAGAAAAGGGTGGTATCATAACTTCAAAAACTTTTATGCTTTCTTCATTCAGAAATTCATACTTACCCTGCATTATTCCTGACGGTACATTTAAGTATGTTCCACTTGTGTATTTAAATACCTCTCCAGATTTTATCACAGGTTGTTCTCCGATAACACCAACTCCGGCAATTTCATTTACTTTTCCCTTATAATCTATTATTTGCCAATGACGACTTAACAATTGAATAGTTGATTGGCTTTTGTTTTTTATCTTAACGTTATACATCCATACATAGCAATTTTCATAAGGAATGGATTGCTCTTCAATATAAATTGGTAAAACTGTAACTTCAACAAAGTTGGTAGTCAATGTGTATTCTAGAATCATTATAGAATATTCATGATAAAAAGATAACATTCTAATTATATACTTTTTTCATAGATTTTTCAAGTATACTTTAATTAGGAAATATCAATTTATAGTATGAATGAACCAGATGCGCTGAGCAAAAAAGTAATAGGAATAATAGGTGGTGGACAATTAGGTAAAATGACTGCTATCGCTGCAACAAAACTTGGACAAAAAACACATGTTTTTGCCAGTGCTAAAGACGATCCGGCTTGCTCTGTTGCTGATGATTTCACAATAGCAGATTTCTCTGATAAGAAAGCTCTTGAATCTTTTGCACAGAGTGTGGATTTAGTTACTATTGAGTCTGAAAATATTCCATGTAGTGCAATTGATATCGATGTAAATTTTTATCCGGGTAAAAAAGCGTTACACATTTCGCAGAACAGACTGAGAGAAAAGGATTTTATTAAAAACTTGGGTATAAAAACTGCTAACTATAAGAGTATACAAAATTATAATGAGCTACTGAAAAGCAGTAGAGCTTTTGGCTATCCAATAAGGCTGAAAACAACAGAAATGGGTTACGATGGAAAAGGGCAATATGTGCTTGAGAATGATTCTGAAGTGAAGCAATTTGCTTCCTTTGATTGGAATACAGAGTACATTCTTGAAGCAAGTGTTGATTTACTGAAAGAGGTTTCAATAGTCGTTGCAAGAGATAAAAACGGTAAAGTAGCTTTTTTTCCTATAGCAGAAAATTACCACGTTGATGGAATACTTGATACTTCAACAGTGCCAGCTAAAATAGATAGCAAACTAACTCAAGAGGTACAACGAGCTGCAAAGAAAATAGCAAGTGCGCTTGATGTAATAGGAATTCTGGCTATTGAATTTTTTGTTACTAAAGATAACGAATTGTTAGTTAATGAACTAGCTCCAAGACCTCACAATTCTTGCCACTGGAGCTTGGATGCATGTAACGTTAGTCAATTTGAACAACTGGTTAGGATAATATGCGGGCTACCTATGCAGGAAGTAGTATTACGCTTTCCTTGTATGACGAAAAATATAATAGGTAATGATATATATGATTCTCATAAGTATTTGAGCAACGAAAAAGCTAGTTTAACCATATATGGGAAAAAAGAGGTTAGGGATAAGCGTAAAATGGGACATGTCAATATAGATTTAAGTTAACAGTTTTTCTACGTCATACCGCCACAACTGTACGAACATTGTGATATGATGAGATGTTACATAGTAAACGGTGTCATTCTAGCACCTCTTTTCCCGTCATCCCGCTGCTTGTTAGCGGGATCTCATTTCACTTTGTGAAGGTGTCATCCTAGCACCTCTTTTCCCGTCATTCCGCTGCTTGTTAGCGGGATCTCATTTTACTTTATGAGGGTGTCATCCGAGTAGCCCCTTTCTCGTCATCCCGCTGCTTGTTAGCGGGATCTCATTTCACTTTATGAAGGTGTCATCCGAGTAGCCTGACTACTTGGATCCAGGAATTTTATTAAGTTGGTAAGCATAAAAGTGGCTGATCTTATGTTAAAACACAACGTTCTTGATGAGATTACAGCAAGGCTGGATTCCAGCGTCAGCTACTTGAATGACAGCAGTCCTACGTCATGCCGCCGCGGTATCTCTAGATCCCGCTAACAAGTAGCGGGATGACGATTGTCGTTTAGCCATAAATATTAAGAAATTTACCAAACGAAAAAAAAGGCAAAAGAAGCCCCGTGGTGGTTGGCTATTTACTATGTACTAAAATATCGGCGTTTTTTTTATTCTAAAACGCTTGATTAAGAGCGATTTAGCTGCTTTTAACTTGCAACTAACCTACACCGCAAGTGTTTAAGAAATTTACTAAGCAGGAAAAAAGGCAAAGAAACCCCGTAGTAGCTAGCATTCAAATTCTCCCTTGTCAATTTGACGTTTTTTGCTGTCTTAAACGCTTTGTAAGCGCGTTTCGGCTTATATAGGTAAAAACCTAAAAATTTTTAAAGACATGCGATGCACGTAGTGCGAAAAATTAAACATGAGACGCCAAATACCCTAAGTTTTTTGTCATTAACCTGCACAGATTGCGAAGATAAATAAATAGCTTCAGTTTTATGATAAGGGGACTGGCGAAGGGTGTCAAGTAAGTTTTTTCGTTTCTATTTCCAATAAAAGTTTGTATGCAATAACACAGAAGCATGCACTGCTATTCCTTCATTTCTTCCAATATAACCTAATTTCTCTGCAGTGGTTGCTTTGATATTTACAAATTCATCATCAATTTCTAATGCTTTTGATATGAATTTCCTCATTTCTACTTTGTAAGGCGATATTTTAGGCTCTTCACAAACTATAGTAATATCTAAATTAGACACGCTGTACCCTTTTTCTTTTGCTTTTTTAGCAGCAAAGTCAAGAAAGTGAGATGAATTGCAATCTTTCCATTCAGAGGAACTAGGAGGAAAGTGCTCTCCTATGTCGCCACATCCCAGTGCTCCGAGTATTGCATCAACGATTGCATGTATTGCAACATCACCATCAGAGTGCGCTTCTATTGCCATGTTGTGTTCAATTTTCACACCGCAAATTTTTATAAAGCTTTCAGCACCATTTTGAACTTTAATGAACTTATGTATATCATAACCGGCTCCGACACGAAATTTTGGCTCTTCAAAAAGAAGCTTTGCCATATTGATATCCTCTTTTGTGGTTAACTTAAAATTGCTTTTCTCACCTTTAATAATCGCAACATGTTTTTTGTGCTCTACCATTAGTGATGAATCGTCAGTAAATTCTTTGACTGATTGATGGCATGATAATAATTCTTTGAAATTAAAAATTTGAGGGGTTTGTATGGCTCTGAGCTTTCCTCTTGAAATCGTAGATTCAATAAAACTATTACTCACCAATGACATAGTGTCTTCAACTTCTATTGCTGGAACTACTCCTGTATATTGATCATTAATCATAGATTCAACCAAGTTATCTATCAGAACATCTGACACAAAAGGCCTACAAGCATCGTGTATAACTACAAAATCTGGGTTAACTTTTTGTAAGCTTTCAAGCCCTAGTTTAACTGAACTTTGCCTGTTTTCTCCTCCGTATACAGGGCTTAGTAATTTAGTGTCTGTAATTAGTGATATAGCTTTCTCATAGAAACTTTCATGGTCTCTATTAATTGCTATTCTTATGTAATCTATATATTGGTTAGCCAGAAATCTTTTAATTGTATGAAATAAAACAGATTTACCTGCCAGTTTTATATATTGCTTAGGAATCGTAGAATTGCATCTACTGCCTACTCCCGCTGCAACTATTAATGCTGCTATTTTGTATTTCTTAGCGCACATATTTCTTTTTGTAGAAGCTTTCCTCTCTATCCAAGATTCTTTCCGAAAAATAAAATTTCTGACATCATATAAAAGTTACTTCCCCTATTAACTAGCATAATTATAATAGCAAAAGAGATATTTAGAGAGCTCAAAATCTATCTTTGCCTGCGGATTAAACAACTAAATTTTAGTAAAAAACGATAGTATTACAAATCGTAAAATACTTTCAACATAGGAAAAATAAATTGCATATTTTTCAGTAAATTAGCTATGCTAAACACATGCAAAAACGTCATATAACTATTTGTTTCATACTGCTTTTTATAATAGGGATGTTATTCCTGATGCGTCCTATGATTTTTCCATGTTTAATATCTATTATTATTGCATATTTGTTTAATCCGCTAGTAGTCAAGTTTGAAAAGTATAGAATACCACGTTCATGTTCTGTAATTTTTATAATACTTATTTTATTAATAGCTTTTATACTAGTCATAACATTTGTTTTACCTATTATATATGTTCAAATTACTTCAATATTAAATTTCTTAGTGAGTAAAGTGCCTTCATTAAAGCTTAAAGTAATCCCCTCTGTATTAGAATTTCTTAATATGAAAATCGAGGATAGCTTATTTGATCATTTATCTAAAAATCTAGCAGAAAATTACAGCAACTATGTATCTTATTTCATGAATGCTCTTGATATTGCTAGTAACTTTATAATCCAAGTGTTAAGTTCAAGCTTTAACACGGTATCATTAATGGTGATTACTCCTGTAGTGTTTTTCTATATATTACGTGATTGGCCTTTAATTATAGAAAAAGCTAGTAAATTAATCCCTATTCCTTACAGAGGAAAAATTGCAGATTATTTTTCCAAAGTGGATTTCATTATATCTAATTATCTAAAGGGGCAGGTAAATGTATGTATTGTCATGATGGTCTTTTACTCTGTGAGTCTGAGCATAATTGGATTGGAACACTCTATTGTTATTGGAATTTTATCAGGAATGTTAACGTTCATACCTTACGTAGGGCCATTATTATATACCATTATTGGGTTTTTGAGCGCTATCACTCAATTTAGTGGATGGTTTGAAAGTGCTGCTGTTTTGCTATTATTTGGTGTTGGACAATTAATAGATTCAAATATATTAGTTCCTTTATTAATAGGAAAAAAAGTTCATATACATCCAACTGTAATTATTCTGGGAATTACTATATGCGCTTCATATTTTGGATTTACAGGTATATTACTTTTTATTCCAATAATAGCAATGTTCAATGTATCAGTAGAATATGCAATCAATAAATATTTTAAAAGTGAGCTTTATAAAAACGGCTAACAGACCTTTTGCATAATCAATTTATGGTAAGAGGAGAAATGAGCCCAGAATACCTGATACATTTGAGGAGCGTAAGTAAATTTCTGCGCAAAAATTACTACCAGAAAGAGGTTACGTAAGAGGTTCAACGTGCAATTAAATTTATTTAACAACAATCAAGCTGATCATAGCCGGCAAAATTACATCATCTTAGATGAAAATAAGCACGTATATAATTCGGTAGTTAATGATTTATCTTGGAAATGTCTGATTCTTTTTGGACCTAAAAGCTCCGGTAAAACTCATCTTGCTCATATTTGGCAATCAATAAACGATGCAATCTTTATCAATGTGAATAACTTCGTAAGCGAGATTAGGTATAGCGATGCTTTTATTTTAGAAGACGTACAAAACATTAAAGATGAAGCAATGTTATTACATTGTTACAATTACATGAAAGAAAACGACAAGAGGCTGCTAATCACTTCTTCAATTTCACCAAAAAAGCTTAACTTCAAACTAAGAGATTTAAGTTCTCGAATATTATCAACTATCAGCGTAAAAATTTTGCCTGCAAGCGAGGAATTATTAAGAATTATGCTAATAAAACGATTTTCAGATAAACAGTTAAAAATTGATTTAAAAGTGATTAATTATATTTTAGCAAGAATAGAACGTTCTTTCTATAGCATTGATAAAATTATAGAAAAGATAGATAATGAATCTATAGGGTCAAATGTGACCGTTCCTTTTATTAGCACTTTATTAAAAAAAGATGCCATTTGATTTCTTCTTTTGTAAAGGTGTATATTAAAAATTTATTAACACCCATAACACTAACGTAATTGGAATCTCTATCTGTCCATGTTAGAATTATAATCAATGTTATGTTATAATAAATATAGATAGATACAGCTAAGAAGTATTCTATATTTATAGTAGAGCTCACTTTATAAGGTGTTTTTTATAGATTTAACGTTATAATTTAACTATGATAAGAGTAAGATTAAATTTAAGAAAAAGGTTAAAGCAAAAGTTTGTGATGTTCACTCTATTGATAAATGCTTTATTTGTCTCATATTTTCTCATAAGAAACACAGGGAACACTTCTAATCAAATTATAGCCAAAGAAATAAATATAGGAACTGATAATGAAAAATAAACAGTCGCAAAATAAAAAAGAAAATCTTTACATAACATATTACATAGATGCTTTAGCTTCAGAGAGGTCCGCTGCACAAAATACTCTGGAAAGTTATCGTTCGGATTTACACCAGTTTGAAGAATTTTTATTGGAAAGCGGCACTACCTTGGTTGGTGTAAACAAAACCAATATTAAAGATTATGTGAAATCTTTATGTACACAAAAAAAATATAAAAGTAGCTCTATATCAAGAAAAATATCCGCTATGAAAAATTTTTACAAGTGTCTATTTAATGACGGAATAATAGATTTTAATCCAGCGCCGGCTAATGATGCTGAATTAAAGAATCCAAAAGTTTCTCGTCCTTTGCCTAAGTATTTAAGTGTCGAAGAAATATTTTTGCTAATGGACACAGTGAGAAAATCAGCAAGCGAATCGAATAAAGAGATAAGCAGTAAAAGGCTATGTGCGATTTTAGATATCCTTTACTCTTCTGGAATGCGTGTTTCTGAACTAATTAGTATGAAATTATGTGAAGTGTCACATTTAATAAACAGTAATAACAAAGAATGCTATATAATAATAAAAGGAAAAAGTGGTAGAGAGAGGCAAATTCTTTTTAATGAACAAGCATTGCAGAGCCTTAGAAATTATTTATCAGTTCGTGATAATCTGATCTCTAAAGAAAAGGAATCCGATTGGCTATTCCCAGGTGATAAACCTAATAAACCAATTACAAGGCAGAGGGTCGGTCAATTAATGAAGGAGTTGGCAAGAAAATGCAATATTGATGAAAATAAGATCTCTCCACACGTGATTAGGCATTCTTTTGCTACCCATCTACTAAATAGCGGAGCAAATATTGTGTTGATACAGAAAGTTCTTGGCCATACTAACCTTTCTACAACACAAATATATACTCATATTGCTAACGAAAAGTTAAAGGACAAATTAGCTGATTCGCATCCTATTACTCAGATGATCAATAATTAAATTTATTGTTTTTAATTTGTAATAAAGTTAAATTTAAATAAATTTATGTGAGTTTGTGATTTCAAGTTTATTGTTTAATTTCTTTCTTATATTATGGGAGGTATTCTATACTTTCATTACTCTCCCTGTAATTTTCTTTTCTGAGTGTGTAATAACCATTTTCCTCGTCTGTTCGGTGAGAGTTGTATTATTCATGCTGCGTTTATTATGTGGCATTAAATATGAAGTGAGGGGAATGGAAAACATCCCTAAGCAACCTTTTATCATTGCATCTAAACACCAATCTCCATTTGAAACATTTATTTTTATACTACTATTTAGAAAAGCGGTTTTTATTTTAAAACGTGAATTGAAATGGATTCCATTCATTGGTTTGCATCTTATAGCGCTGAAAATGATTTTTATTAACCGTTCAGATGGTATCAGTTCTATACGCCATATAGTCAAACTAGCAAAAATGCGTATAAAAGAAAATAGAAGCATAATAATATTTCCTGAAGGTACAAGAACAACTATAAACCAAAATATAAAATATCAACCAGGTATTGCTGCTTTATATAGCGTATTATCTGTTCCTGTGTTACCGGTTGCTTTAAACACTGGTTTGTTTTGGCCAAAAAGCATACTTTCTCTGAGAAAGAATCCCGGAAAGGCAGTAATAGAAATATTGCCCCCAATATATCCTGGGTTAAACAAAAATGAATTCTTGCAAAGTTTAGAAAAAATTATTGAAGAGAGAAGCAGTAGATTAACCATAGGAAAAACTGATATTGCAAATTAACAAAAAAACTTTATAATTAAAAGAAAAGTACAGTATTTTAGGTATTAATATATGGCAAATCATAAGAGTGCTAAAAAAATGATAAAGGTAATAGCAAAGCGCACTTTAATAAATAAGATGCGGAAAAGTAAAACTCGCACCTCTATTAGAAAATTGGTTGATATAATCAAGTCTGGCGACAAAGAAAATGTTGTTCTGGCATTTCGGAATGCTGAATCTAATTTACACAAGTGTGTGAATAAAGGTGTTATTCATAGGAATACTGCTGCGCGTAAAATAAGTCGCTTAAATGCAAAAGTAAAAGCATTGATGACCGCTTAATACGGTTAATGTAAAGTTAACTGTATTAATATATACTCCTCAGTTTGTATATTCTGTATAAAATTTAAGTAGCTTAAGTGATGGATAAAAAAGTGCTATTAGAACTAAGTAATGGATTAAAAATCGAGCTACCTGTATTAAGCGGAACAACAGGTCCTGATGTGTTAAATATCAAGGATTTATATAAGATGACAGGATTATTCACTTACGATCCAGGGTTTGTTTCTACAGCTTCATGCTCTTCTACAATTACATTCATTGATGGAGATGAAGGAGTTCTTAAATATAGGGGACATAATATAGCTGATTTGGCAGAGAATAATAATTTTACTGCTGTGATTTATTTATTGCTCTATGGTGAATTACCCAGTTCAGAGCAACACAAAAAATTTCTTCTCAAAATACAAAAATTATCCAAAGTATCAGAGCAAGTTACAAATGTAATCAAAGCATTTCCAAAGACTGCTCACCCTATGTCGATTTTAATTGCATGTTTTGCAAGTTTGTCAGCATCTTACCATGAAAAGCATGGCAACAATGTCAATGGTGAAGACCTAGATTTTGGAATTTCTGCAATAGCGCAAGTTTCCACAATTATTGCAATGATTTATAGGCATATCAACAATCAGGAATTCATAAATGCTAACAATGAATTAAGTTACAGTGAAAATTTCTTAAAGATGATATTTGGCGATGCTGTTGATAATGATAAAAGCGCCCTTTTTGCAAAAGCTCTGGATAAAATATTTACTCTCCATGCTGATCATGAACAGAATGCTTCTACGGCGGCTGTCAGATTGGTGGGATCGGCTGGTTCTAATCTGTTTGCAAGCCTCTCTGCAGGAGTTGCTACACTTTGGGGACCAGCACATGGTGGAGCTAATGAGGCAGTTATAAATATGCTAAAAGAGATAGAGCAAAGTGGAGATATAGATAAATTCATCGAAAAAGCTAAAGATGATAAAGATCCATTTAAATTGATGGGATTTGGACATCGTGTTTATAAAAATTATGATCCGCGCGCGCGCATATTAAAAGACGCTTGCCATGAGGTTCTAAGTAAACTAGAACAAAACAATAAACTGCTCAAGATTGCAAAAAAACTTGAAGAAATAGCTTTAAAGGATGAATATTTTATCGTGCGTAAGTTATATCCAAATGTTGATTTTTACTCAGGTATAATAATGAATGCTATTGATATCCCCTCAAATATGTTCACGCCTATTTTTGCACTTGCAAGAACCACTGGTTGGGTTACTCAGTGGTATGAAATGATAAATGATAAAGAAACTAAGATCTGTAGACCAAGGCAACTCTATTTTGGTAAATAAATTTATTTTCACTTCATTAGACTTCTTGCATAACCCAAACTAAGTAGAAAAAAGGTGTCATCCGAGTAGCTGACACTGGTTCCTTTACGACGGAAGTGTCCAGAGGTGTCATTCCAGTCTGGAATCCAAAAAAAAGGATGGTGTCATTCCGTATCCGTTCAGCCAATGGCGTCAACTTAAGAACTTTTATTAGCAAACTCTCCTAAAGACATGATGGTGTTTAGGCTTATCTACTTTATTGCGGCTGTCCCGGTCGGATTTTAACTTTAGCACGTATACTTAAAAAGGGCTTGAAAGTTTTTTGGCGCAATAAGTATAGCTCTTTCCATAAAAGTCCGGATGTGATAGGATAAGG
>NZ_QESS01000027.1:0-9967 GCF_009012935.1 Wolbachia endosymbiont of Nasonia oneida
AATACATTCTAACACTTTTTCCTTAACTTAATGGCAGTGATCTCTTTATCACCTATCGCTATTTTCCAATCAAACTTCAATAATTTTTCAAGCGTTAAGAAACTTTTCCGATCTTCTTCAATTTTGCCTTTAGCAGATAAATTAAGACTCAACTTTGGCTTTAGGATTTTTTCCAGTGATTTTGGTAAGATAACTATAACGCCAATAGCTCTTAATACTGGCAAGATGTTTAAAAACAATGGTGCAAAATCATCTAAGCTAAACAACAACTTACTATCGTCGTCAGTTGACCTTTCTAGTTCAGGTATATACTCAGACAACAGTCCAATATCAGATAAAATGCTAAGTTTTGTGCTGTGATTAAACAGTGCTTTTTTCAGCTTTATTATCGATTTTCCATCATCTAAAGATACCTGTATATCAAGCTCAAATCTTTCATAATAATCTTTTACCATTAAGTAAAGTTTGTATGGTTTATCTGTTAAATAAAGCCGTGATAACCAGAGATTAATTGCTTGAGGTATTTCTCTGTTGCTAAACTCACTAAACTTGTATGCTGATCCAGTAAAAAATAATGCAAAGATGTGCTTGTCTCGATACTTGTCCATTGATGAAGGAAAGGTATTCTTTTCTCTATACTTATCAAGTGCTGCAGGAAAATTATTTGCCATGTATCCCAAAAGGATTAAAGAAATTGCAATATTAACCTGTTCTTCAGGCTCTATAGAAGTTTTCTGATATTGAATTAGTAGAGGTGGACACATAGATGATATTTTTCTATGAATTTCTTTGACTGATTCATTAAACAACGCAGGGATCCACCTAATTATGAATTCTCCTCTTTTATTTTGTAGTATTTGTGGTACTAGTGCTGATTTTTCCATGAGCGTACGTGCAAACTGTGAAATCATATGCATGAAACGAAGTTCAGAATTAAGCTTGTGCAGTAATAAAATAGGAATATCGTTTAAAAATTGTGCTATATTCCTCGAAACACTTTCGCTGAGCATAAATGAATTAGCTATACCATTGTTTACTCGAATAAGTTGGTATTGGTCATCGATAAATAATTGAAATGTTTGCCAATGTTCAATACTTCCCCATTTGGTAGTAAACAATTCTTCTTCCGATAGCTTTTTCTTGGAAGAGTAGAAAGAATAATCTGATTTCCCCGTAGGATATTTTTGCCAATGCTTGTAAGCTGTTTGCAGAATACTGTGAAAATTTTTTTCAAAAAAGAGTGGATTATTCGTCAAGATATTTTCGATACAGCTAGCAAGGTTAGGGATAGTCGATAGATCAATATCATTTAAGTTTACTTGGTCATATACTTTAACTTTAGAAGACGATTTAAATAGATCATTAATTTTTAGAATACTTTGAATGTTTTCTAATTTTCCATTTCCAAAATCATCAATCAGCGACAACAAGTCACAATTATGAATATTGAAAATTACGAAAGGGTTTTTATCAATTTCTGCAGCAATAAGATAAATTACAGCAGCAATATGTTTACAAGGCATAGCCCAATCAGGACAATTGCAACTTGCGTTCATTTCTTCCCAATTCGAGGGAAACAATTTAATACCTGAGTCGTTAAGTTTATCAAACAAAAGTGTTGGTAATTGTTTATTTATTAATTTAGGTAATATAGAGGGAGAATTTTCAACAATACAACGGATAGCCGATGAATTTAATTCATTGAGTATTATTTTAACTTTATATGGATGAGGTCTTGAACCACTAACTTTGGCTGTAATTGTATTACCATTGATTTGAATACCAAAAGCTCGACCAGTATTAGCATAAGTTCTACCACGTGAAAGGCGGTTATCGTAATCAACTTCATTGAAAGATTGAAGCCATTTCTTACCCCACCACGTTCTTCCGTAAATAGACATCGTACAAAATCATATATTTTAGCCTAAATAAACTCAAGTAATCTAACATAAATCACTACAAAATGCCAAAAAAACAACAGAAAAGGCAATATGAAAACCTTTTTTCTACAGTCTCTTCATTTTTTGTGATTAAAAATTATTTTAACTTTTTTTGAGAAAATCCAGGAAAAAGTAGTAAGAAATCCGGTATATATTAGTACAGGGGCATTGAGTGTAGATGTGCTTCAAACACAAAAGTTGGCAAACGAACAGAGTAGAAAAGATTGAAGAAAGCAAAAGAAACGAGGTAGGTTTTTGGTGAGTTACGTAATTGAGAATTTATATTTTCAAATTTCTTTAAATAAGATAAAAACTGTATTTTAAAGCTAGATGCGACTTTAGGGTAAAAATCCAACCAAAGAACGCGTCTTTAAAACTTGATTACACGAATTTTACTTTTTCCGTTTTTACTTCTCGTCAACATAGTTAACGAACTACCACAGTAAAAGGGTTAATACGGTAACCATAATCTTTACGCGATGATCCAGGCCAACCAACTGTTTGAATCACATTATTACGTTCGATGTTTAGTCCTAACTTTTTAGCTAAGGTGGTTTTTATTGTCCTTTGGATTGTGTTTAGTGGTTTTCTGATGTGATGTTCTGGATCTGCTTCTGGATCAAGATTTAGGCGCTTTTCTATTTCAGTTATGCTAAGCAACATGTGTTTTTCAGGAGGTAATTCCTTTTTACAATCATTCAAAAATTGTTCAAATAATATGCGAAAAACCTTCATACATGCTACAGCTTTCTTATTTAGAATCTCTATATTGTTTACGTAAAGTGAGCCCTCTATCAATTGCAACTTTAGTAATTCCTTCTCTTTAGGAGGTTCAATTAGATTAAGTGCAGTATGTAAGATTTGCATTGAAGTATTTGGTATGAACTCTAGTAATCCTCTTTGTGCTGCTTCTTGGAATACTTCAATTAACGTCTTATGCTGAAAGAAAAGGTCAACCATTTTTACTGTGGGCAAATCAAGAGGTATGTTTGATGGATTTTTTCTCAGTATTATTAATACAGTTGGATTAGCTTTAAGCTTATCTATCGTTAAGAATGTTGGATTGGTGCAAAAATCAAGAACAATGAGATTTACAAATTGACCTTGGTCACCAACATGATAAACTCCTCTTTCCACCTTTTGCCACATGAAATGCGTATTACTTAGCTGACCTTCAAACCAATGCATGATTTTCTCTGGGTTTAAATATACAGATAAGCGATGAAATCTTTGCTTCTTGTAGGTATTAGGTAAAATATCACGGTTGCAATTTTCACAAATTATATTATCGCATGCTTCGTTAAAGTCCTCATCAATGAAAATCTCATTGTTACAGTATGGATCAACTATATTTGGCCAATCTAATTTATCTTGTCTACGAGAGCAGATAATGTAGGACCTCTCTTGCATCTTAATTAATTTGAGATCTGACAAATACCTTGCTGCTTTGATGTAATTTTGATTTGGATTAACCCAAGAGCTGCCAGAATTAAGAAGGTCAGAGATTTGCTCTTGGCAAGATTGTAAGACCATAAAATTGTTTTATGTATGCTTTAAAATCCTCTCTTTCCCTTTTATTCAGAGGATGTTCAGAGTAGTAAATTGCTATGTACTCATCACTTCGCTTGAAAAATAAGCCTATCTTTTTGCCTTGAAATATCACTTTAATCGACTCTATAAATGGCACTATGTCTCCTACAAATGGCTTTAAAACATGCAATTCCGGTGCAATAGGATCATATGGAGCGACAGTCAAGGTGATATTAGTGTAGCTGTAATTGAAACGATTTGACTGAAACTTTAACTCAAAAACACGAATATTTGAATCAGATTCATTAATACAAGTTTCTATAAATTTATGTACCTGTTCCGCGAAATTTTTATCCTGCACATCTACAAAAATACATTCGCAACCAAAGTAACAACTTGCAATGCTATTTGCTATTTCTATAGCTTGATCGATATTTCTAGCACCAAGATCTACCTGAGTGCCATTTAGTAGAAAATCCAAAATCATCCACTCTGCCTTATGGCCATGAATGACTTTGTTTGAATTTAATAACAAATCTATATCGCTAGCTTTGCGTATTAACACATATAAACGATTCTGATGATAGAAGAAACCTTGTAATTGATTCTCGAAACTGTCATTTTTCTTAATGTTATCTTCTTTCAGTATTTGTTGTATGATTTCCTCTGAGATAAAGTCTTTAAATGGAGTACTTGGTCGTCTTGGTATTTTTTGTAAGGCAAAAGACATGAAACTCTTTCTTTGTATTTTTTCAAAGTGATAGACAGACTTTAAAAGATTGTAATCTGCATGAAACAGTAAAAACAGCAAAGACTTCTTATCATATTTATTATTATTTTTTACAAGGTAGGATTTCATGAGTTCTGTAGTTAATGCAGATCTTGCAATTTCACTGACAGTAACTTCTAGTTTTGCGCGGTCAAAACAGGTAATCAAGTAGTAAGTAACGAGAGAATCGGAATAATTAGCAATCACTTTACGTTTGTATTGTACAGATGTATTATCGTAACTTTCATCATCAAAGAGTTGAGCATTTAATTTATCTTTAAAGGAGTTTTGAAAAATAATATTTAATTGCTTACCAGAAAGTGAATCTATCCAAGACTGACGTATTTTTGTATTGTGAAAACGATCAAGCAAATGGTTAACAGGGACTTCTAAATCATCTTCCCAAAATTTACGATTTGGATAAATGTTCATAAGAAACTAACCACACCATAATAGCATAATAGACTATTTAAATAGTTAAGATAGAAATTTGAAAATCTTGACCAATAATTATGCAAGGGCTGTTTACTGATTTTTAACCAAGTTTTTTCTAAAAAGTTTGCTTAAGAAGAAGATTTTTTGGACAAAAATTTTTCAAATCCTGAATATATATTATATAGGCTTCACGTACTCTAGCGAAACAAATTCTGAATATAAATGTCAATCCTAACACTGGACCTTGGCAAGCAAACAGGCTGGGCTATTTTCACTGATGGAGTAATTCAAAGCGGGAGCGAAAGTTTTCATGGTAGCCGTTTCAGCGGAGGTGGAATGCACTTCTTAAATTTTCGTAGGTGGCTCAATGAGATGAGGGAAAGATTTTCAGATATTGAAGCAGTGTATTTTGAGGAAGTAAGAAGACATCTAGGAACTGATGCAGCGCATTGCTACGGTGGTTTTCTTGCAGTTCTCTCTGCTTGGTGTGAAGAACATCATGTGCCCTACCAAGGTGTTAATGTTAAAACTATCAAACGCTTTATAACGGGCAAAGGCAATGCAAGTAAGAGTGAAGTTATTGAGTCTGTAAAGGAAAAAGGATTTTCACCTAGAGATGATAATGAGGGGGATGCTTTAGCTTTGATGTTCTATGTTATGAATTTTAGTAAAGATATTAATAAGACGGAAAATCGATAAAAAGTGGGTCCTTTCGGCCATACTAGCGGATTTGGTGGTGCTGACCTCAGGCCTTTTCTAGTGTTAGACATATTTTGAATATTAACTTTTTAATTATTAAGAATTTAAATTATATGAATTTAGCAATCCACTATTATCCTACTCGAGATCTAGTCGAATATGAGCATAATCCACGTAAAAATGACGATGTAGTAAACAGAATGTGTGCTTCAATCAGGGAATTTGGCTTTCGTATACCAATAGTTGCAAAAAGCGATGGAACTGTGGTTGATGGTCATTTAAGACTTAAAGCAGCAAGAAAACTTGGTATGGAGAGTATTCCAGTGGTCCTCAGTGATAATTTAAATGAGCCACAAACCAAAGCTTTTCGACTACTTGCCAATCAATCAGCTAATTGGGCAAAGTGGGATGATGATCTTTTGAGAGTGGAAATTCAAGAGTTAGAAGATTTACAGTTTGATCTTAAAATGACTGGATTTGAGCTAGAAAAAGTTCAACATTTCCTTGATGATTTAGATAGTGAAAAAGAAGATCTTTCTGACTTGGTTGGTGATGAAAAAAGGGTAGAAATAACAAAACCAGGGGATTTATGGATTTTAGGTGATCATCGAATCTATTGTGGTGATAGCTCTGTAGTTGAATCATATAAAGCGCTGTTAGATGATAAAATGGCAGACATTACTATTTGTGATCCTCCATATAACGTTGATTATGGTAGCAGTCAAGATAAAAAAATATTAAACGATAATCAAGGTGAAAAGTACGAACTTTTTCTCTACGACATCTGTTCCCATATTTTAGCATATACGAAAGGTGCAATTTACATCTGCATATCATCATCAGAGTTTTCAACGTTGCAAAAAGTATTTGAAGAAGCAGGTGGTCATTGGTCAACATTTATCATTTGGGCAAAGAATCACTTTACGCTAGGCAGATCAGATTATCAAAGACAATACGAAGCAATGCTCTATGGATGGAAAAGCGGTAATAAACGTGAGTGGCATGGAGGAAGAAATCAAAGTGATTTGTGGTTTTATGACAAACCAGTGCATAACTCATTACATCCAACAATGAAGCCAGTAGAGCTAATGGAGAGAGCAATAGTAAACAGCAGCAGATCAGGAGACATAGTTCTTGATCCATTTAGCGGTTCTGGCAGCACACTGATTGCATGTGAGAGAACAGGAAGAATTTGTAGGACAATAGAGCTAGATTCAAAATTTGTAGATGTAACCATAAAACGTTGGCAAATATATACCGGAAGAGAAGCTATTCTTTCTGGTACTGGTAAAACTTTTTCAAAGATTCAAGAAGAAAAACAGTAAGAAAAAAGTGGAAAAAATCACACAAACAGAATGGGCAAGAGAGATAGGAGTATCAAAGCAATATGTCTGTTATTTAGTAAAAAAAGGAATAGTTAAGTTGGAGGATGGTTTGGTAAGTAGAGAACAAGCAAATGAAGCAGTAGCGGCAATAAGAGATCCAAGTCAGCCACTGAGGAGGAAAAATCCAGAAAACGAAAATACAAGTAACCTTTCCACGATGTTGCTAAAAACTAGAATAAAAAATGAAATGGAACGAGGTAAACTGCTTGAGGCAAAGGCAAAAGCTGAGATTGGTGAACTTGTAGCAGTAGAGGAGGTAAAAAACGAAGCATTTAATGTAGCAAGAGTTGTCCGTAATAATTTGCTTAATATTCCAAATAGAGTTTCAGCACTGCTTGCATCACTGAGTGACACTGAAAAGATTCATATGGCGCTAACTGAAGAGATTACAAACTCACTCGAAGAATTATCTAACACTAAATTTCAAATATAAAAAGATTTTGAATATAAAATGACTGATAACTTAAGTTTAGAGTTAATAAAGTGTCTCATCAATCAACCTGGATTAGATGTTAATGTTAGAGGATTAAATGGAAAGACACCACTACATTGCGCTATAGAGTTTGACGAGTTAAGCATGGTGGATTTATTACTCACGAAGAAGAACATTAATCCTTTTGTTGAGGACAATGAAGGCAAAACCTCCTTAGATTATGCCAAAGAAGGGAAAAAAGCAGAAATATTACAAGCGCTAATTAATAACAAATACGGATCAGAGGAAGATAGCTTACTTCACTTAGCTGCAATGATAGGTGAAGTTAATGCAGTAAGATATTTGATAGGAAAAGGTATTGACGTTAATGTACTAAATACTTTGCATCATACGCCATTACATCTAGCAGCAGGCATAGGACATGAAAATGTTGTCAAAGTTTTAGTGGAAGAAGGAAGCGCTGAAATAGATGTCTTTGATGCACGAAATCAGACACCAATGCACTATGCAGTTAATAATAAAAAGTTGGAGATAGTAAAGTTATTACTGGAGCTTGGAGCAGATGTAAATAGCGCACGTGTAGGACAAAACTCGATGAAATTATCACCTGTGCATATAGCTGTAAGTAATACTAATTACGATGAAAGGGATTTATGTCTTGATATCCTCAAATGCTTAATAAAGGAGCCTAATGCTCAAGTCAATTTGCAGGACTACGAAAATAGAACACCTCTACATTACGCTGAAAGACTTAAAACAATAGAAGTTTTACTAACGCGAGAAGATATAGATCCTCTGGTAAAAGACGATAGCGGTAAAACACCATTTGACTACGCTAAACCTGAGATAAAGAAGGCTTTGATGAGCAACAAATATGGATCTGAAAAAAATAGTTTATTACATTTAGCTGCACAAAGAGGAGATATTGAGCTTGTAGAGTCCATTTTAAAAGAAGAAGTTGATGTTAATATTTCAAACAACAAAGGTCTATCACCTATCCACCTTGCTGCAGAAAAAGGACATTTACATGTAGTAAAATTACTGCTGAAAAAAGGAGCAAATTATACACCTATTTTACATTTAGCAATCAAATCAAACAATTTAGAGTTACTAAAAACTTTATTTAAAGAAAAGAGTATCAAATTACCAGACGAGATAGGCAGATCTGTACCAATTTATTATAGGTGTATAGAGCATAGAGATGCAAAAGTAAGAAAATACAATAGTGTGATCTGTGTTTTTACCTCAGTAAGTGCAGTAGCAATGGCAGCATATATAGGTTTAACAGCAACAACAATAAGCAGTGCAATCATTTTTGCAACAATAACAGGAATACTTGCACTTATTATAGCAATAATGATAAGTGAGATGAGCAAAAGATATATAGAAAACGAATTTCAGAAAAAGATGTTTATGGAATTGGAGGAGTCTGGAGAAATAAGTTCTACTGTTAATGATATTGAGATAGAACCAGTGATGAGTAGATGCAGACAATGATATACGCTAGAGCTTTTTCTGAAGGTTTAAGACCAGATCCAGAGCTTAAAGTATCAGAGTGGGCAAATGAGTATCGAGTTTTAGCAGCAACTGCAGCATCAGAGCCAGGAAAATGGAGAACGGAGAGAACTCCTTATTTAAAAGAAATCATGGATTCACTTTCTCCGTCCTCACCAGCAGAAAAAGTAGTATTCATGAAAGGAGCACAGATTGGGGGAACAGAAGCTGGTAACAATTGGATTGGCTACATTATCGATCAAACACCAGGTCCAATGCTAGTAGTACAGCCAACAGTTGAAATGGGAAAGCGTTGGTCAAAGGGAAGATTTGCACCACTGATTGAAAGTACACCATGTTTAAAAAGTAAAGTAAAAGACCCAAGATCAAGAGATTCGGGCAATACTGTGCAAAGTAAGGAATTTCCAGGTGGAATAGTAGTAATAACTGGAGCAAATAGCAGTGTAGGACTTAGATCTATGCCAGTAAAATATCTCTTTCTTGATGAAATAGATGCCTACCCAGGAGATTCAGGAGGAGAAGGAGATCCAGTACTGCTCAGTATTGCTCGAACTAATACATTTGCACGGCGAAAGATTTTTTTAGTATCAACACCAACAATTCATGGAATCAGCAGAATTGAGAAAGAATTTGAAGCAACAGATAAGAGATATTTTTTTGTACCATGTCCGCATTGTAATTACTATCAAGTTCTAAAATGGTCACAAATAAAATGGGAAGATAAAAATCCAAATACAGCACACTATGTATGTATAGAATGTGGTAAAAAGATAGAAAATCATCAAAAAACAGAGATGCTTGAGCGTGGAGAATGGAGGCCTACTAATAGAGTAAAAGGTGAGAAAAAAGGATTTCATCTTTCAAGTCTTTATAGCCCAGTTGGCTGGTATAGTTGGCAACAAGCAGTAGAGGACTTTCTCCATGCAAAGGAAAGTGAACAATTACTAAAAGTTTGGATAAATACCACGCTTGGAGAAACTTGGGTAGATAAAGGAGAAGTACCAGACTGGAAGCAATTATTTAACAGGAGAGAATTTTTTCCCGTAGGCACAGTACCAAAAGGCGAAGTAGTTCTCACAGCAGGTGTTGATGTCCAAAAAGATCGTTTAGAAGTAGAAGTTGTAGCATGGGGAAAAAGCCGCGAAAGTTGGTCAATAGACTACCGAGTATTTGAAGGAGATACTGGAGGAGGAGAAGTATGGGGAAAGCTTTCGGCACTGCCATTAAGTTAAGGAAAAAGTGTTAGAATGTATTATAAAAT
>NZ_QESS01000028.1:0-9197 GCF_009012935.1 Wolbachia endosymbiont of Nasonia oneida
CAGCGCTATATCCAACCTTTCGGCTCTCAGCCGATAGTGGTTGAGTATAAGAAAAAATCTTATTTTGATTACTACGAGTAGTTCTATAAAGCAAATTAATTGTAAAAAAGAGCGAGTGATTTGTGTAGAGCTTAAGACAATTCGTTTCTTAGATTGCTAATTATCTTAGTTAATATTTAATACCTTCTACCTAGCAATTTCTTCCCTAGAAACCCTTCTTAATTCTTCACGTTCTGCCCATGAAACCTTTTTGTTGTTAGACTCGCTTATTACTTCAGGACGCATTAATCCACCAGATCTTTCAAAATATCCCTGTTCAATAGCATCGTAGACCCAGTAGTTACCAAGCTCGCAATCATTGCCTAACTCTTCTTCGCAACCTTTGAATTTTTCTAATATTTCCTCTCTATTACTCACTTCTACTATAATTTTGCTTTTATTCTGTATGTCAGGATACAGCCTAACGTCTACATTTCCCAAACTAGTATAGAAAGTTAATACTACATCGCTGCCTTCTGTAAGATCTGTGTAATTCCTTATGCCATCTTCAGTTTTAATTTCTACTTCACTATTACCGATCTTTACTATATTTCTTCCACACTTTACATCCCCATCTGTTAGACCTAAATCCCTTGCCCCATCTGTTATCTTTATAATGTCTATTTTACTATCTTTAGAATATTCTAAGTAAAAAACGGAGTTGTCTACTCTTGCATCTTTTAGCTCGCTATTGGTTGCACTTTTTGCGATTTCAATAAATTTATGAGAATTGCTAATATAATCTCTATAAGCTTTTTTTAGGTTAGTTTTATGCTCTTTAAATTCTGATGTCAGTGTGTTAGCATCAACTGTATTACCAAACACTGCCCCTTTTGATACTAATTGACATATTATATTACTAGCAACTTTAGGATTTTTTTCCAACTCACTGATTTTTTTCATCACATAATCGGTAAAAGTGTACTCATTACCTGAAAAGAAATCTTGTGAAAGAGAATAGTTTAATCGTACACCAGACTTTATAGCATCGTTTACAATCTCTTCAAGTTCAGCCATGTTTTGAGCCTGAAATACCTTATCAGAAAACTCATTTAACTTTTCCTTTTGATTTGAGGTTAAATTAACGAGTAATTTACTGACCTGTCCTTTCTTTTGCTGACGATAAATAATATTTTTATCATAATCTAATGCTCCTGCTTTTAGAAATATTTTTCTTAACTCTTGAGCAAGATCTTCATTATCCCAAGCAAAACGATCAACATACGAAAACACTTTTGATTCACCCATTCCTTGCCGAATATTTAGCACCACTTTTAGGTCTGAGTCTCTTTTATGCTTACTTAAAAACTCCTTTAAATTTTTAGTGCAGTCTGAATCACACACAAGTAAGTCATACAATTCCTTATTCATCTTTTTCTGTTTATCAGTTAAGAATAATTCTTCTATATTATAGCAGAGTTTATTAGTTGCTATTTGTTGTGGAGTTTTGCCCTTTCTACTTGTTATATTAGGGTTAGCTCCTTTTAAGAGAAGAGAGTTTGCATTATCGTAATGACCTATGGCAGCAGCAATGTATAATGGTGTTTTTCCTTTGTTATCTTGTATATTAGGATCTGCACCTGCACCTAAAAGTAAATCTATAGCCTGATTTCCTGTACGACGAAATCCACCAATATTTGCTCCTGCAATTGCATGCAATACTGTTGATTGAGATTCTCCTCTTCTGAGATTAAGAATTACTTTTAAATCTTTATTGTTTTTATTATCATGTAAAAATTCTTCAAGGGGCTCAGTATTATCAAATGAACCACAGTTAGAAGCTAAACATTTTAGAGCACTAAGCAACTTTTTGTTTAAATTTTTTTGACTTGGCGTAAGATCGTGATCTAGAGCAAACCAAACACAAATTTGCTCGCTTAGTCCAAGTTTGCTATCAACTAAAGAAGGTAGTTCATTATGATTTCTAACTGATGGTAAATCTCCTGAGTACCACATATCATTCATCAGCTCATTTAATAAATGTTCTTTAGATGATAGATGTTCTATAATGGATTCATATTCAATATCATATAGTTCTGGTTTGGATTTTGGTTTTAGTAGATTGATGATAGATTTTACCATCCCAGTAGACTCACCCATACTTACCCTTTAAGCTAAGATATATGATATATTGTATGCGATATGTAACATTAAGTCAATAACCATAATCTTTTTACTACTCACGTCGTTAAGCTTTTGTTAAGTTTTTATGGTGAGTAATAATGGAGTATATAGAGAGGTTAAAAGTTGCTTATGACTCCAAGTTTTAGCCAGTTTTACTATAGATCAACAAATTTGAGAAGCACTAGCGATATTTAATATATAGGAATATGATGCTTTAAAGGAGTGCAAAAACTGCTGAAGCTTATACAGTAACCTGCGGAGCCACTTCAGCAGAATAAACAAACACATGCCAGTATTAGTAGAGAATTATTTATAAGTCAACTAACTTTTTAAAAAATATTTTAGTGAAGATACCATGCTAGCTAGTGTTATAAAGAATTGAATTATTGACTCTTCCTAAGATTGCAAAAAAGGTCGTATATTTGTGAGAACAAGCCGCGTAAAAATAAGGTTATAAAAATAGAAGATTTAAATTATTTCAATAAGCTTAGGCAAAAAAGTTCGTATGTAGATATGGATGAAATGGGCTAATATAGCTAGTTTTAGCGTATAGTTAAATTGTTATATTAAAAAGTTCGTATGGTACATATGGTAGACCAACTGATCCCAAAAAAACTTGTTCTCACGCTTGTTATTTTAAGTTGCTGAAAGTGGTTGTATCGGTTAGGTTATTAGTAATATATTTTACTAAATTAATACCAATTCATTTGAGGATAAAAAGGAAAACTAAGGTAAATTTATAGCAAAAAAGGTTTGTGCTCATCTTATGACAAAGATACAATAGAAACTCTCATGGAAAAGAGGCAAAGATTGTGGAAGTATATAGAAAAAGCTTTATGACGCTCAACGAAAAAAGGGAGGCGTTTGGCTTGCTGATGTTGCAGGTGATGATGAATTGAATTAAAAATTTTATATATAATGTAAGTGTAGTAATATTAATAAATATCAAATATTTATACTGCATTATCATCTAGCATACTAACAAATTAGAGGTAATTTATGAACGAAATACAACAAAGAGAGTTAAATGAACAACTTTTTAATGCTGTTGTACAGGGTAATATAGGGCAAATTGAGGAGTTAATAGTAGCTGGAGCAGAGGTTAATGCGGTAGATGAGGGTGAAAAAGCTTTTTCACGTCTTTCTGCTTTAAGTAATACAAGGGAAAGAGGGGTAGTAGAGGCAGCGAATATTCAGCAACTTAGACTCACTCCTTTACATTATGCTGTTTTAAGTGGCAGAGAGATGGTAGAGCTTTTAATCGAAAAAGGGGCAAATATTAATATGGTAAGTGAAGATGGACCTACTCTTTTACATTATGCTGCTGCTTTCAGTGACAAAAGAGAGGTGGTAGAGCTTTTAATCAAAGAAGGGGCGAATGTTGATGCGGTGGATGATAATGGCAATACTCCTTTATTTTCTGCTGCTTTAAGTGGCAAAAGAGAGATGGTAGAGCTTTTAATCGAAAAAAGGGCGAATGTTGATGCGGTGAATAAGGTTAAAAATACTCCTTTACATGCTGCTGCTTTAAGTGGCAAAAGAGAAGTAGTAGAGTTCTTAATCGAAAAAGGGGCGAATATTAATGCGGTGAATGAGAGTAAAAATACTCCTTTACATGCTGCTACTTTAAGTGGCAAAAGAGAAGTGGTAGAGCTTTTAATCGGAGAGGGGGCGCATATTGATGCGATAGATGATAATGGCAATACTCCTTTAAGTTGGGCTGCTGAACATAGCCAAAAAGGTGTGATAGAGTCTTTACTTGAAAAAGGAGCGAATATTGATGTGATAGATGGTGATGGCAATACTCCTTTAAATTGCGTTATTATCTCGAATAAAATAGACAATGCTGAGTTAATAGTAAATCACATAGCAAAACTGGAAGCTACTGGCTTATATGTCAGTCCAGAGAATATACAACTTAAAGCTCAGATAATGCCAGAAATAGAAAAAAGAATATTTCTACATAATCATAAACCATTGATTGATGCTTTATCGACGCATTATGGAAGTAATTTTCAAGCAATGACATTTACTGGTATAAAGAACAGGAGTACGAAATAATACACTAATTTACTTTGTAGACTTCGAAGATGTTACAACAAGACATGTTCCTACACTGAAAGTCAAGACATTTGCAGAGATGGTTAAAAATAAAGATATAAATAGTAACCTTGAGTGCCCAAGCACTGAACAAACTCAAGGAGCTAGTCAGTCTCTTAATTAAAGAAGGATACATGGAGACCTGCTGCGAAAACAAGAAGAGGTGTTCCTCGCTTGTATGAAGTATTTTTAAACGTGGTTTTTTTAAAGATCATAATTACCACAAAAACTGGGCTTTCCTTTTGCAGCAGGTCTTAAGCCTCCGCAGCGGACCTTCCGATTCCAAAGCAACTTCTTCTCTGTTGCATTTATTGGTTTGTGGAATAGTAGAAATATTGTTTTAATATCTACATAAAGACATACATATAATTAAGAAAAAGACAGAAGAAAAGAATATAAGAAATTAGAACTGACAAGCAAAAACTTGCTTTTTTATTAAATACGTGTACAATTTAGGCATGTGTTTTTAATTTTGAGGTATAGGTATGATAGACTTTATGAAGAATGAATTTGAAATAATATTGCAGGGGATAGAGGAAAATCCAAGTATATACAGCAATAACACAACTACAAGAATAGCAAATGAATTACAAGAATATAATTCAAGAAGGTCAAGCGAAATTAATGAATCTAGTGAATCTATTCACCACAAAATGCAGCTATTGGATGAAAACTATAACAGAGAGACACAGTTATTGAGTGAAAACTATGGCAGAAAGATACAGTCGTTAAACTACCAGTACAATAGTAAATTGTTACAGGAGCTGCATAACAATGCCAATAGTAGTAAATCCAATTATGATTCTAGACATGCTATACCTGATTATGATTGGGAATATGAAAGGTATAATAATAGTTTGAAAGATAGCGAAGCAAAATTTAATATGGAATTCAAGAAATATGAGAATGAGCTCAGAGAGTTAGAGCAGGAGCGTTGTAGTATAAAACATATAATGCATGAATGTAATCAGTGGAAAAAACATGGGTTTGATATAAATTACATTTTCAAAGTACAAGATGATTCTAACCATACAAAAGAATATACATTATTACATTTTGCTGCAAATTTTGGGGATATAAATGTTACAAAATTACTGTTAGAAGGAGGAGCAGGTGTTGATATAAAAGATCAAAACGGAAATACTTCTTTGCACTTATCCGCATCCAATGGCTATATAGACATAGTAGAACTTCTAGTGAAAGAAGGATCAGACCCTAATGTAGTGAATAAAGACGGAAATACTTCCTTGCACTTAGCTGCTGCAAATGGCCATATAGACATAATAGAACTTCTAGTGAAAAAAGGATCAGATCTTAATGTAGTGAATAAAGACGGAAATACTCCTTTACATAGTGCTTTCTATAATAATTGCACAAAGGTAGTTAAGTATTTAATAGGAAAAGAACCAAGTATGAAAGAAGTTGTAGAGCATCTAGTGAGGTGTGTAGTAGAAGATAGAGCACATACGTTACTAAAAGGTCGTACTCCTTTACATTTAGCTGCTATTTATGACTGCACAGAAGTAGCAGAGTCTTTACTGAAAAAGTGGGAAAATCCTTTGTTAAAAGACACTAATGGTAAAACTCCAAGAGAGTTAGCCACAGATGAAAGTTTAATACAGCTTTTCGGGGAAGCAGAAATAAAACAACAAGAATATAATGCAACCAAGTGGGGTCTTGTTAGTGGCGGATCAACAGCAGTATTAGGTATAGCTGCGACAACCATTTTTGCAACAGTATTTACAATTGGATTTCTGCCTATAGTAGGGGCGGTTGCTG
Source organism: Wolbachia endosymbiont of Nasonia oneida (assembly GCF_009012935.1). Lineage (NCBI taxonomy): Bacteria > Pseudomonadati > Pseudomonadota > Alphaproteobacteria > Rickettsiales > Anaplasmataceae > Wolbachia > Wolbachia endosymbiont of Nasonia oneida. The sequence goes on from NZ_QESS01000028.1 coordinate 6,043, forward strand.
CAGCCACAACACTTGCGTTAGCGGTTGGTGGGACTACATATATGATATTAAAGCCCAGTGCTAAAATAGAGAGAATCGAATGTGAAGAAACATACATCTGCAGAACTTAGGCTTGTTGAAGTTTAGCTCCTTGTGTATGGAATATGCAACTACTATCGGCTTGATGTGCATCCCCAAAGTGTAGTGGTATGGGCGGTATCTGACTCATAGACGTCGTTTCAATTATTAAATATGTTAAAGTACAAACATGAATGAGTTAGAAAAAGTTTGTTCAAGCTATATGAAAAAGTGAAAAATCTAGGGGTAGTGTGCTGCAAGACCTACCCATTCCAAAAAAAAATTGTTCTCACGCTGGCTGGTTTTGGTTGCTGGAAATGGTTGCATCGTTTAAATTTATTAATGTTATACACTACCAAATTAATAGTTGCTCATTTAAGAACCTCCTTCAACTTTACCCAACTCGACACATATACTTTTTGAAACATTGCTGCAAGTAGAAAAAAACAGGTTACCCACCTTAACTTCTTTAAATTTGCTCACAATCTTTACTTGATGCATAAGGTTTTTGTTACACTCCTTTCATCTACCGATTACCTCTACCTACCGCCTTTACCTTGGCTAAGGTCAGAAACACGACTAGCTTCAGGACTTTCTAAGCTTGACTGTGGCAGGTCACCAAAATTACTGGAATCACTAACACCAAGCGATATAGGTGCTTCTACTGGTCCACACCCTCCTCCCACTCTGTGATATCCTAATTCTAGATAAGTACGTAGTAATGGATCAATTTGTTCTCTATTTTGAATGTATGCTTGCAATTGCACATCTTGAAATCCCGGATTATTCCTGAATAATTGCGAAATGCCCACTCTTATGTTCTGAAAGTAATTTCTATCTCTGTTTGGGTGGCCTCTTCCAAGAAAATCGCGTATTATATTTATGATATTCTGCACTTGCCCAACAGGATTTTCGTTTAGAACTCGATTAATATCACTAGCATTTTCTAATGCCCATAAACCACAATTCCAACCATCTGTTTGCTGACTAACAGAAACATTATTAATCCTGATATTATTTCCTAAGTTATTTTGAATGATATCAGTAATACCACCTGGAACAGCAGTAGCAGTTGAATCAGCATAGTACCCAACATAGTTCCCATTTTGACGTTCAATCACTAGTGTAACCCAATGAGTATTATTTAAAGTAATGATTAAAGTTAAACGCTGTTGTTTTTCATTTTCCCTAAATTGATTTAATACTCTAACAATGTGCTCGTTACCGTCATTCCTTGCCAAATTAGCTACTTCAAAAGTGTGATTACCTTCAGTACGAAGCTGATATCGCAATCTTCCAGCGTGAGCTATATCAATTTGTTGAAGCCAGTAATCATAATGTCCATTTCTCGTCGCAAATTCTAGCGTAAGTAGATCATTTACTTCTATCCCTTGATTTCTAAGAATATCTCTTATTTGTCTTCTTATCTCTTGTGCTGTAGGAATGGAATTATCACCTCTCCTTATTCTTGACTTTAATGTTTCTATTACCTGTGCTCTAGTACCTTGCAAGTAACTAAATGGAACGTGCAGATTATCATCTATATCAAGCAAAAAAATCGAGTTCTGTCCTGGTTTTCTTTCCGTGTAAAAGCGCCTGAAATTTTCACGAGTCTGATCTGATAATAGACCCTCTGGTGGATTTTCATCAATAACACTTTCAGGTCCCACTAATACTCCTGGTCTTGAGTCACGACCACCACGATCAAGTCTATGTACATACTCTTCTCTTCCTATTCCTTCTGGAATAGATATAAGACCTTCTACTCTCTCTGCACCTGCATTAAATATAAGAGGAAGTAAAACCACCTCATTTCCAGAAGTAATAGGCACATATCCTCTCTGCTTGTTTATAAGTTCTTTTATTTGATCTTTTGCGTTATTCTCCTTTTGTATTATTTCTTCTGCATTACCAGCAAATCTTAATATATATCCAATTGGATGAGTATCTGCTGTAGGTTGCCTTAATAATAAAAGGTCTAATCTCTGTTCTGTAATTCTTGTGAGTATTGCCCTTTCTCCTTCTTCTTCCTGACCCCTTTTCAAACTATATGTTTGACCAACTTTATACATAGCAAGCACTTTATAAGGATTATCACTAGCATAAAATGTACCATGTAGTATAGAACGAAACTTATCCTCACTATTAACATTTATTGCGTCCCTAAGTGGCATCAATATTCCAGAGATCTCTTGAAACAGCTCTCCATGATGACCTACATCTTGCCAGCCATCATTCATAACCCTTTCTGAAATACCATGTACATTTTCAGCATTAGGTACTTGTGCAAGATCACCATCAAGAAAATTATTTGCATTATTATTTTGGTAATCGTGATATAAACCAAGGTCATTTGGTTGATCAATATCTAGCTCAAATTGGTCATTAAGTGTGCATGAAACTTCCCATACATGAACATTATTTCCATTAATATTAAGATTTTCTAAATTGATTGCTCCTTGTTGTTGTGCATCGTGAGCTCTAATATGAAGTATAACTATATCAGAACCTTCAGCATGAAAGACCATAGTTAAACATCTTAAACCCTCATCACCATGTCTAAATATGTATTTTGTTATAGGTGCTTCGTCTTCTTCTTCTAGTTCTAAAGGGTGCCTATCAAAAGCACTACTTCCAAAAGTAAAACCAGTTATACAATCAAATACTCTGTTATAATTATCTGCATTTCTTGGTATTTCACCAGGAAGATGTTGAAGCAAGAAATCTCTAATATTCTCTCCAACCTCTTCATCTTCTATATACTCAAACAATCTTTGTACTAAAGGAAATCTATCCTGTTGAAGCCCTACTGTATCAACACTAAAAGGATCTAGATTTAAATTAAAATTTAATCCAACACAGACAGTATTTCTTGATTCAGTATGGATAGGTATAAATGAAAAAACATGCAATCTTTCAGCGTGACTTCTGGCGCGGTTTAATGCAATATCAGACGATGTCCTCCATCTAGTAACATTAATAACGATAGGAATGTTTTCTCTCTCTGCCTGATGACATATAAGAAAAGCAACATATGAATTTCCAGGAGACAACTCAACCACTATCGGCTGAGAGCCGAAAGGTTGGATATAGCGCTG
>NZ_QESS01000029.1:0-8409 GCF_009012935.1 Wolbachia endosymbiont of Nasonia oneida
AAAAAACATTCCAAACTTTCTCTCCACTTTTTCTGGGTAAGGTCACTTTTCCACTGATCATATTTAATCGCCATAACTTTACTCCTACTTTAACAATATTTTAATTATCATATATTATGGCAAGAAAGTCAACCCTACCTAATTTTGCTTAGTAAGCACACTAACTATGAAACAATCTATATTACCATCAAAAACAGAATTTATATTGCCCACTTCATGTCCGGTTCTTAAATCCTTCACCATTTGATATGGATGCATAACGTACGATCTGATCTGATTGCCCCAGCCTATATCGCATTTTTTACCATATTCTTCAGCCATTTTCTGTTCTTTTTTTTCCAGTTCAATTTGGTATAAACGTCCTTTAAGTAATTTCAATGCCTCATCTTTATTTCTGTGTTGAGAACGACCATTTTGGCATTGAACTACAACACCAGTTGGAATATGCGTAATGCGTACTGCACTTTCAGTTTTGTTCACATGCTGACCGCCTGCTCCGGAAGCACGGTAGGTGTCGATCTTTAGATCCTTTTCATCCACAGCAATATCAATTGAATCTTCGATCACTGGAGTTACTCCTACACTTGCAAAACTGGTATGACGTTTACCATTTGCATCAAACGGCGATATTCTAACCAGCCTGTGAATTCCACTTTCACTTTTTGCCCACCCATAAGCTTTTTCTCCAACGATTTTTATCATTGCGGACTTTATACCAACCGACTCTCCTTCTAATTTTTCTACAACTTCAACTTTAAAGTTGTGATAAATTTCTGCCCACCTTACATACATGCGCATCAGCATTTCAGCCCAATCATTGCTCTCTGTTCCACCAGCTCCTGAGTGGATTTCTAAAAAGCAGTTATTATTATCTGCTTCACCAGTAAATAAGGACTCTGTTTCTTTATACTTGATTAATTTCTCTAGCTTAGCTAATTCATTTTCAACTTCAGAGAAAAATTCTTCATCATTCTCATCAATAGCAGACTTCATTAAGCTAATGGCATCGTTGTAATCGCTTTCCAGCTTTAAAAACGACTCTACGTCATTCTTAATTTTAGAACGTTCTTTTAAAACTTCTTGTGCTTTTTGGTTATCTTGCCACAAATCATCATTCGACGCTTGGGAGTCAAGCTCTTCAAGACGCAACTTTAATTTTTCTATGTCAAAGACACCTCCTGATAAGAGAAATACTTTTATTTAAGCTTTGAAAGTGTTCAAGAATTTCTGGATAAGTTTTCATTATACTTTAGATTTTAATATATTTACTATCAATAACAATAACAGTAAACAAAATAGAAATTTAACCATATGATAGTTAATTTAAATAATTTCATTATACTTTAATGTTTAAGGAAATCAAGCGCGTATATTTATTAAAAAACAAGGTAAAGTAATGAATATTGAAATAAGTTCCCATTATGGTTTAGACAAAAAGGCTATTGATGACTTAATAGAGTCACTTGATAACGAGGAGCTAGAGAATGTTCGTAATATTGTAAAAACGATAGACAGTGTTCAGTTAGCTTATTTTTTATCTACTTCGATCAGTGATCACAGGGAGAAATTAGTTAATATCCTCGATCAACATTTGTTAAGTGATGCCCTAGTGCATGTAGTGCCAGATTTACAAATAGAGATCATAGAAACATTGGGAATAGAAAATACAGCAAAGTTACTAATGCTCCTTGATGTAGAAGATATAGTAACCATAGTGAAAGATTTAGATAGAAAGTCTGTAGAAAATATACTTTACTATTTGCCCAGCAAAACTCAGAAATCGGTAGAGGAGTTGCTATCATATCCAGAAGAAAGTGCAGGAAGGTTAATACATAAAGATATGGTTATAGCTCCATATTATTGGACAATAAATCAACTGACAAAATTTGTGTGCAACTATAAAAAAATACCAGAAAAATTTCACCAGATATTCATTATCAACTCAAAATTAGAGCCTATAGGCAGTGTTAATTTAAATAAGGTAATATCTCACTCAGGAGACACAATAATAAAAGAGATAATGGATCATGACATAAAAATCATTAAAACTGGAATAGACCAAGAGGAAGTAGCAAGAATATTTAAAGATTACTCTCTATTATCGGCTCCGGTAGTAAATAAGAATGGTAAAATTATTGGTGTGATCTTAATTGAAGATGTGATAAAAGTTGTTCAACAAGAAACAGAAGAGGATGTACTCAAAATAAGCGGTGTATCTTCTAAAGCCGATATAAATGCCCCTATACATAAAACTATAATTAAAAGGCTACCTTGGTTACTGTTTAACCTCTTAGCTGCAACAATGTGTTCCATAGTAGTTGGCTTTTTCGATGATGTAATAAAAAGTTTTATAGTACTACCAATAATCATGCCGATAATTGCATCAATGAGCGGAAATGCAGGATCCCAAACAGTAACGCTAACCATCCGGGCAATCGCAACAAAATATCTAACTGAGCAAAATGCAAAAAGAATACTGATGAAAGAATTTTTAATAGGTCTTATAAACGGGGTGATCTTATCTACTATTTCATTAGTAGTGTTAGCAATAAGGTTTCACAACTTCAAAGTGGAGATGATTTTTGTGGTCTCCATGATTATGATGTCAATTATTGCAACGTTCATCGGAACTTTCATTCCTATAATGCTTCATCGCTTAAAGTCTGACCCTGCCGTTTCTTCTTCAATCCTAACATCGGCAACAACTGATATTCTCTCAGCTTTTATATTTCTTGGTTTAGCTACGATCTTTTTATTAAATAGCTAATACTATCTATAGCTATACCGCCGCGAACCGTCATGCCGCGATTCATTCGCGGTATCTCTTAGCATAGATCCCGCTAACAAGTAGCGGGATGACGAGAAAGGGGCTACTTGGATGACATTCTTCCTGGTGTGCCCAAATCACAATGTTCGTACATCTGTGGATTTATTCGCGGTATAGATATCGCTAACGAGTAGCGGAATGACGGTTTTTCAAATTGTCGTAAGTCAGTTTAGCTATAATATCAAATTTCACAACTTCACCAACTATTTCTTTCTATTAAATAAGAATAAATTGCCTATACAAAAATAGATTGGCAATATTTCAAGTCTGCCAAGCAGCATTAAAAACGATAGAAATAATTTTACTTCATTACTGAAAGAGGAATAATTACCCGAAGGACCTGTTAAATTACTAAATCCCGGGCCAGAGTTTGTAAGCGTTGCAGAGACTGAGCTGATGCTAGTTATAAAGTCTGCATTGCTTAAGTAAGACATCACTATTGATGAAATGGTAAACGTTAACATGAAAATTGCAAAAAATATAAAGACAGAGTGAACTTCATCATTCTCCAGAATTTTTCCATTGAATTTTACTCCATTGTCTGCATCAGGGTTTAATAAAAGGTAAAAGTAATTTCTTATAGACCTTAAAAGAACAATCAAGCGGAAGATTTTGACACCACCACTTGAAGAACCACTACATCCACCAACAAAGGTGAGAAAAAAAGCTAAGACTGAAATGAAACTCCAATCTATATGATTACAGATTGCATAACCAGTTGACGTAATTAAAGAGGTGATGGTAAATGTGCTGCATCTAAATGATAATGACACTCCTAAATCAACATTTTTATACAACCAAAAACAAGCAAATAAAGATGAAACAATAGCTATCTTAACAAAGTAAGAGACTTGCTCATCATAGCAAATGTCTAATCGTCTTATAATTTTTAAATAGCTAAGAAAAGGCAGAGAACCCAAAATCATAAAAACGATCGTTATGGCTTCTAGTATGGGATTATTATAGTGCCCTATAGAATCATTATAGTTAGCAAATCCACCAGTTGATACAGCAGACATTCCGTGACATATTGCATCAAATAGTGGCATACCAGCTAGATAATAGGAAAATATGCATAACAAAATTAAGCCATAATATATTGCCGTAACATGAATCACTACGCTTCGCGTATTCGGCAACTTCCTTTTGGTAGCATCTGAATACTCAGAATAAAGTAAATTATTTAGGCTGAGAACCTTAAACATAGGAAAAACTGCAATTCCTAAAGTGATTACACCAAAACCCCCCATGCCATGTAGCATTGCTCTCCATAGCAGTATTCCTGGAGATTGTTTTTCAATATCATTAAATATAGTTGCTCCTGTGGTTGTGATGCCAGATATCGTTTCAAACAATGCATCAACATAGCTCAGATTATCAAAATAGAAAGGAATAGCTGCAAACAGAGACAAGGCAATCCAGGTGCAACTAGTAATCGCAAAAATTGCTGGCATTCCATGCAATCTACTCAATTTACCGAACAAAATAAAAGTTACGCCAGATGTGCAGGTAATTATGAATCCAGCGAGAAAATTTTTCCATTCGTAGCTGAGATACTTATTGGTAATAGCAGGAATAAGCATTGCTAAGCTAAACAGCAATAGGAATATTCCCACAATAAATACAATTGAACGCAAATTTTGTAAACGTTGATGATTTTTCATAGAATTACTTCCTCGCTATACAAAGCCATAAAAGCTACTCTAACGTCAAGCATTTTGTTGGCCTTTATTAACAGTTATTAACAATATACTTGATTTACTTGTAAATATGTGTGATAATTAAATTTTTATTAGGGGTAAGATATGGTTGAATTAACTGATGCACAAGAAAAAATTCTAGGTTCATTAAGACAGGCAGTCTGGAATGGCAATTTTCAAGAAGTCCAGAACGTACTCGACAATAATAAACATAATGATATACAAGCAGTTTTGAGCCACGAGGGGACTTTGACTAGTGACAAAGGTACCATTTTAAATGATGTTATTGGCTGTACTAAAACTAGCGTTAACACTAAAGTAGGGATCATTGAACTAATTTGGCAGAAAGCTGATAAAGAAACTCGTGATTTTTTGTGTGATTACAAGGTAGTAAATTCTTTTGAAGGTCAACCATATTTTGTAGATACAATAGATGGTCTTAAACCCTTTCAACAAAAAATTGACCCTAATAACACAGAATATTCTGCTCTTGCACAAGTTATTCAAGAAATAGAAGATCACAAGTGGGTAAAGGATCTTTATTCCAATGCTCCTATAGTAACTAACACTACTACACCAACTACTGGCAACAAAACCCCAGAAAAGAACGAAACAACCTTCTGGAGTGAACACAAAGGGAAAATTGCTCTAGGCGTTGTTGGACTATGCGTAGTTGGTGCTATTGCAGCCTATGTGCTGGCATATCCTGTAGTTGCATTAGTTTTAGAAGTTTCAGCAGTTTCAGCATTGGCTGTACTAGCTTATATTGGAGGAGTTTGTGAGAAATCAGAAAGTCCAAATACGAAAAGCTCGGACCCGGTTGTTTCTGGGGTGTTGCAACAACGCAGAACTGTCTAATTAGTAATCCATTGTCATCCCAGCGCGCCGCGCTGGGTCTGACTACGCTAGAACAAAGAATATAAAAGAAACGTTGCCGTCACGTTATATCATAAACTTTTGCTGAAGCTTTCTTTATATCTTCACTTGAAAGTGGAATTAGACCAAGCCTAGATAGGTACCCACCTTCAATACCGATTGAATCTATAATTTCTTTTACGAATTCTCTTAATCCATCAACAGTATCCAAGTGTTCTTTCTTTATATAAAGGTATAGAGGTCTTGCTAATATATATTTTCCCGATGATATATTTTCGTAAGTTGGCTCAATTCCTGCAATTGTGCTCCCTTGTATTTTATCTTGATTCCTCATTAAAAAGCTAAAACTAAATATCCCTAAAGCGTTCTTGTTACTTTTCAATTTTTGTATTATTATGTTTTCATTAATTCCAACTTCTATATACCTTCCGTCATCCCTTATATTACCACATGCTTGCTTTCTTTCTTCCTGATCTTTATAATTCTCTTTGAAAATTCTCGAGTTCATGCATGAATATTGATCAAGCATAATAGAATTAACCAAAGTTTCGTATGTGCCTGTATTTTGATGTGGACCATAAATTTCAATTTCTGTTTTTGGTAAGGCTTGATTTACATCAGACCAAAACTTCTTATTATTTTTTACTAATTTATCATTTTCTTGAGAATATGCAGATAAAGTTTCAAATAAGTCCTTCTTTGTGAAATCAAATCTATGGCTTTGATTTGAATTTGCAATGACAATTCCATCATAGCCAATGATGATCTCTATCACTTCATTAATTTTATTTCTTTTACATAGTTCTCTTTCTACTTCCTTCATAGGGCGAGATGAAGTGGTGATGTCTGGCGTGTCTTCCCCTATTCCTGAGCAAAACATTTTGAACCCTGATCCACTTCCTATTGATTCCACAACTGGAGTCTTAAAAGGGAATACACGATTGAACTCCTCGGCTATAAACGAGATAAAAGGAAAAACAGTTGAAGATCCAACAATTCTGATGTATTTCCTGGCATCAGCATTTGACGGCGGCGTGAATAATACGAATACAAAAATCAGGAGAAAGTTTCTAAGCATTATTTTTAGTTAAGAACATAAATCTAATTATTGTAACAAAACATCAAACTGAAAAGCTTTAATTGCATGACAAAAGCTACAGTTTACATTTAAATTTTATTTTATATTATTGTAAGTATTACATAACTTCAAGGAACAGTTATGGCAGTTATGCCAGATAAATGGATAAGAGAAAAAGCTGAAAACTTTGGAATGATAGAGCCTTTTGTGAATCACAAAAGCAGCAAAGGTGTTATATCTTTCGGACTATCATCTTATGGTTACGATGCAAGAGTGGATAATAAATTTAAAATTTTTACTAATGTTAATTCAGCTATCGTGGACCCTAAAAATTTTTCTGAGAATAGTTTCATAGATAAGGAAACAGACGTATGCATAATTCCACCAAATAGCTTTGTGCTTGCAAGCACAGTGGAATATTTTCGTATACCAAGGAATGTACTGGTCATTTGTGTTGGTAAATCAACTTACGCAAGATGTGGAATTATAGTAAACGTTACTCCCTTAGAACCTGGATGGGAAGGTCATGTCACACTCGAATTCTCAAACACTACTCCGCTTCCTGCAAAAATTTACGCCAATGAAGGCGCATGCCAATTCGTATTTTTAAGCGGCGAAAGTGAGTGTGAGAAATCATATGATGATATGAAAGGAAAATATATGAATCAGCATGGTATCACTTTGCCGCTGGTGAAGTGATTGCCATGAGAGTGGTAATTTTTCACTTCCGCACTTTTTCATTGTTGCTTACAATAATTATAGCTACACCATGTGCTTTTCTTAATTAAAAACTTCAACTATTCATTGTAAGTTATTGAATTTCCTACTATTTAGTAGCAAATTGTCATCCAAGTGGCTGTAAAACGACAAATTCGTCATTCCGCTACTAGTTAGCGGAATCTATACCGCGAATGAATCGCGGTATGACGGTTCGCGGCGGCATAACGATAAGCTCGTCATCCCGCTGCTTGTTAGCGGCGCGGCGGTATGACGTAGAGCCTACATTAGCTATAGAAACAAAAAGGAGGATTATCATGTCCACAATAATTTTATCATCAATTTTTGGTCAAGCAGGCAGCATTTTTGGGCCAATTGGCCGGATTATCGGCTCAGAACTCGGTGCTCTTCTTGGTGCGCAGCTTGATGGTGCGATGTTTAGCCTTGATGCTGAGCAGAAAGTAACGCATGGAGCAAGGCTAAAAAATCTGCAAGTTCAAACCTCAACCTACGGCAGGACGATCCCAATTATCTATGGCACTGCTCGTGTTGCAGGGAACATTATTTGGTCGCAGCCAATCAAAGAAGAGGCGATAACCACCAAAAGTAAAATTGGAAGAGGTATGAACGTTACATATAATTACTATGCAACGCTTGCAATTGCGATCTGCAAGGGGAAAGTAGAAAAATTAAACAGAATCTGGGCAGATACAACATCACTTAGCTTTGATGAAATAGATTATACTTTTTACAGCGGCAGAGAAGACCAAAATCCTGATCCATTTATGTCATCAATTGAAGGAGAGGGGAATGTGCCGGCTTATAGGGGAATATCTTACATAGTCATCAAGAATTTTCCTTTAGCAGACTATAACAATCGCGTCCCGATATTTACATTTGAAGTGCGAACTGCATTAAAACCCAGTGGATTTTCAATAGCAGAAAATATTCGGAATATCAATATCATACCAGGTTCAGGTGAGTTTGTATATGATACAAAAATACAGAAGAAAATCGCGCAAGAGAAAATAAGCAGCAACCAATATATCCCATATGGGCTGGCGCAAAGGGTAAATCACAACAACCACACTAAAAAGAGTGATGCAATGCTTTCTTTGGATCAATTAAAGGGAGATTTACCAAATGTTGAGTGGGTATCGGTAGTACTCAACCACTATCGGCTGAGAGCCGAAAGGTTGGATATAGCGCTG
>NZ_QESS01000003.1:0-15325 GCF_009012935.1 Wolbachia endosymbiont of Nasonia oneida
CAATAGCTTCAGTTTCATGATAAGGGGGCTGGCGGAGTTTGTCAAGTAAGTTTTTTGTTTCTGCGGACTACCTAGATTAATATTATATAGAAAGTCTGCTGCCAATAAAGCCTAAACTTACCAAATACATTTCTGTAGATTCAGATCTACTTGACTTTGGTTTAAAGTATTTTACTGTTTTAAACATTTTTTTTAGCTCGTTACAAAAATCTTTATCAGATTCTCCTTGGAAAATTTTTACTACAAACGTGCCACCATGGCTCAAGAAATGCTTTGCAAAATTGAGCGCTGCCTCACATAAAAGCATAATTCTGATATGATCCAACGATTTTAAACCACAAGATTCGGGCGCCATGTCAGATAAAATTACATCAAATTTTTGATCCTTGAATTTTTCTCTTAAAATTTCAAACTCATTGATAATATCACATTGTATAAACTCTACTCCATTAATTGCGTTCATTGGTTTTATGTCAAGAGCAACCACATTTGCACCTTTCTGAGATGCAACTTGTGACCATCCACCAGGAGAAGCACCAAGATCAATAATTTTTTGCCCTTCTTGGAATAATTTAAATTTGTTATCCATTTCTACCAGCTTATATGCTGAGCGTGACCTATAACCATCCTTGCTAGTTTTTTGCACATACTGATCATTCAAATGACGATGTAGCCACCTTGTTGAAGATAGTTTTCTGCCTCTAGCCGTCTTTACTCTAGTTTTTATTGCTAATACCCTACTTATTATTGATTATATCTTTAAGCTCTTTTTCAACTACTTCTTTTACCAGTGCATGTAGATATTTATTCAGCCATTCTGAGAGCTGAGGTTTTAAAAGAGATGTAACTAATTCTTCAACAGTAAGGTTCGCTTTTTTTTGTTGTTTATGCTGTAATTCGTTTTGCATTTTTCCAAGCAACGCTTTGATCTCTTCCATATTCTCTTTTAAAATTAGATGATCGTTATTTTGTGCTTGTAAGCCGCTATTACTCGCTTTGTTATTACTCATTTGGATATTATCGTACAAATAAATATCTTTTTTTTCTTCTGAATTGTAGCTATGGCCATTAAATTGGTTATTGTTGCAAGCCATTTCCTCACTTTGGTCATCATTATCAATGTCCTCTTTTTCATTATTTTCTTTTTTGCCATCTTCTTCTATTTCTTCTGGATACTCTTCCTCAAGGTATAGCACATCATCATTTTCATCCTTTATTTCTGCTTTATCGTTACTCGCGTTTTTACCCGATATAGCTTTTTTTATATCTTCTAGGATATCTTTTACAGATTGATTGCCTTGTTCATCATGCATAGTGCTAATACCATTAAATTTAGAGGTCTATACTATTTATCATAAAAAGCAAGTTGTAAACACTAATCACATAATTGCTTTTTGCTTCAACTAAGTCTGAACGTGCTTTAAATAATGCATCTTCAGTGTCCAAAAGGTCAGATGTACTCTTTAAATTTAAGTTTACTTCTTGCTCAACTCCTTCCAATGCTAGAGCTGCTGCTTTTTCCGCTTCTTGACTTGCTTTGATAATGGCCTTTGCTGTCAACACATTATTCCAAGCATTTACAACTGCTTGTTCTATATTTTTTACCGTTTCATAATAATCGTAGGTAGATTTTTTTGCATCCATTTTAGCTTTACTGACACCAAAAGCATTAACTCCTCTCTTAAAGATTGGAACATCAAGAGTAAAAACTACATGAACATTTTCTAATAGTTTGTCTACCTTCATACCATCCTCCCCAAAATTTTTGCTTGCACTTAGATTTAAAGAAGGAAGCCACTTGGAGCTTTCAGCAATCACTTCCATTCCGGCTGCTCTTTTTTGATAAACTGCTGCTTTTAGAGATAAATTATTGGTTTTTGCTAACTGTAAACATTCATTTAGCTCTGGAACAGAAGGTAGTTTATCATTAGCTTCAGAAAGGTCATCAGCATCTTCGCCAATCAAATGATAATAAGCAATATTTACCAACTTTAATTTACCTTCAGCATCAACTCTTTCGGATATAGAAGACGAAAATTTTGCTTTTGCTAACAAAACTTCAGCATTGGTTACCTCTCCAAGGGAAAAGCGTTTTTTCATAGCTGACAAATGTTCCAAAGAAACGCGTTCTTTATGTTCTCTGAGCTTTAATATTTCTGTCTTTTGTAAAACATTAACATATGCTTTCACAGCATTAAGTGCAAGCTCTTGTTTTAATTGCTGAAATCGCATCTTTTCTGCTTTGAGAAGATGGCTTGATCGACTGAATGTGGCAAAGGTACCACCGCCATCGATTAATTTCTGGCGCAATGTAAGTTTTTTTTCAGATGTATCAAGATTAAAGTTACTATCGAAATTGTATTGCAAATTAATGTCAGGTAAAAATCCAGCTAACCCAGAAGATTTATAGTGTTTTTCTGCGCTTTTATATTGGTAAAATTGAGACTTTATTTTTGAGCTATTTTTGATGGCTTTGCTTATCACTTCTCCCACATCGGTTGCATAGCAACTTATAGTATTAAAAATGATCGCAAGTGTGATAATCAATCGAAACATTCTAATTCCTATGCATATTGGTTGCGCAGCTCAATTACTAACATAAATTACTTTAATAATCAATAACTAATATTGTTGACACTATTGAGAAATTAAGTATATCATAGCTTACTATTGTTGGATCAAATAATGAAGACTTTTTTCTTAAAGGAGAAACAAATCAATAAAAAGTGGTTTGTCATAGATGCAGAAGGATTAGTGGTAGGGAGGCTTGCAGCATTTGTAGCGACACTATTACGTGGAAAGCATAAACCTGAGTATACACCTCATATGGATTGTGGCGATAATGTAATTATTATCAACGCAGAAAAGGTGCATTTCACCGGAAAGAAGCTTAAAGATAAAATTTACTATAAGCATACAGGTTATTCTGGTGGTTTGAAGAAAACTACTCCAGATAATATTTTAAATGGCAAATTTCCTGAGCGTGTAATAGAAATGGCAGTGAAAAGGATGCTTGATGATGGGCCTATGGCACGTAGACGCTTTGAAAATTTGTATGTTTATTCTGGTTCAGAGCATAAGCATCAAGGACAGCAACCTGAAAAGATAGATTTTGCCTCTTTGAATCGTAAAAATAAAAAGTAATGGAGTAAAAATGAAGAGTTCTACAATAAATAACAATGATTGGTCAGAAAAGACAATTAAATCAGCAGTTGATTCGCTTGGTCGTTTATATGCTACAGGCCGAAGAAAAGAATCTGTAGCAAGAGTATGGATAAAGCCGGGGAGTGGAAAATTTAGTGTTAACAAAAAAGGCGATCTAATTTCTTATTTTAAAAGAGAGTCAGTGTGCCAAACAGTAAAAATGCCATTTGTTGCAACCTCTATGTTAGATAAATATGATGTATTTGCAACTGTAAAAGGTGGAGGGCTATCTGGTCAAGCAGGTGCTCTAGCTCATGGAATAAGCAGAGCTTTAAGTAGCGTAAGCCAAGATTTGCATTCTATATTACGTAATGGTGAGTTCTTAACTAGAGATTCACGTGTTGTTGAACGTAAGAAATATGGTCAACATAAAGCTCGGAAAAAGTGTCAATTTTCTAAGAGATAGTTATTTTATAGTGGTGTTTTTTTGTAAGTATTATACAAATATTTGCAAAAATGTATGATATCCTCTATTTTTGTGATGAATTTAGTTGACTATCGGTGTCAACATAACATGCTATTTATGTGATTTTTTCAATATTAAGGTAATTTATGAGTAAAGAAGATATAATAAAACAATTAAAGGAAGATTGTTCTAGTCAGAATATAGATATAACAAAATCTGATTTGAGCAAGATTCATGATGCGTTTATTAAAATAATAAAGAATGAGCTGCATGGGAAAGGTGAAATACGTTTGCATGGAATAGGAACATTTTCTACTGCTATCAGTCAGGAAAAACAATGTCGTAACCCCCAAAGTGGTGAGATCATGACTGTTCCTAAAAAGACAAGGGTAAAATTTAAAGCAAGCCAAACTCTTTTAAGTATTTTAAATGAAAAGGAAAAAGCAGCAGTTAGTTAGACATTGTCATTTTCATTGTTTTTACTACGCTGTGTAAGCCGTAAAATACAGCTTCGCTAATTAAATAGTGGCCTATGTTAAGAGCTGAGATGTGAGGTATTCTTGTCATCTTCTTAGCGTGTTTATAAGTTATGCCATGTCCTGCGTGGCATTCTATTCCTAATTTATTGACGTACTCTGCAGCATTAGTAATTAACTGTAACTTTTTTTCTGATGGATTATCACAGTAATCCCCTGTGTGAATTTCTATTATGTCAGGTTTTGTCCCTAGCTTTTCAAGATATTTTAGTTGATCAATATTTGGATCGATAAACAGTGAGACTTTTATGCTAGAGCTATGCATTTCCTCTATTATACTAGAAAGTTTACTGTGCATATTCACGATATCCAGGCCACCTTCGGTTGTTAATTCTTCTCTTTTTTCTGGTACTATACTAATCGAATAGGGTTTTACCTTTTTTGCTATTTCAAGCATTTCTTCCGTGGCTGCAATTTCAAGATTTAACTCAGTGCTAATGCTTTTTTTTAGGTTAAATACGTCTTCATCTCTAATATGCCTTCTATCTTCTCGTAAGTGTACAGTAATAAAGTCTGCTCCAGCGTCAATGGCTATTTCTGCTGCTTTCAATGGATCTGGATAAGAAGTTCCGCGTGCGTTGCGGAGGGTTGCAACGTGATCGATATTAACACCTAGTTTCACAATCTACCTCAGAAATTATTTATAGATTATACATGTTATTAGGTTTTTTGCATAGTCATTGTTTGACCTTACCCAGAAAAAGTGGAGAGAAAGAAAAGAGTTTTTTTGGGTAAAATAAAATTTTGGAGGATTAGAAATGGTAAGAGAATATACGGCAGAATTCAAATTGGAAGCTGTTAAGCTGGCAAATGAACAAAGAAAGGTAGGTCAACCAGTTGCAAAAGTAGCAAGAGATCTAGGAATAAGGGATAGTGTATTAGGAAAATGGATGAAGAAATATAACGAAAAAAAGTCAGCGGCAAATGCATTTCCAGATGTAGCACCTTATGACAAAGAGAGATTTGATTTACAGAAAGAGTTAGCAAAAGTAACAAGAGAAAGAGACATTTAAAAAAAAGCCCTGGCCAGTCAAAAAGAGTAAAATATTTTTTTATATAGTAACTGCTATAAAGTACAGGAATTATGTAGGATTTTCTGCTAGTGGCTACTATAAGTGGACCACAAGAAAAATAAGCAGTAGAGAATCAGCAAATAAAGAGCTACTCGCAGCTATTCAAAAAATATATCAAGTTTCTAAATGTAGATATGGAGCTCCTAAAATTCATGCTGAATTAAAGGCTTTGGGTAAAAGTTGCAACTTAAAAACAGTGCAAAGTATTATGCAGAAAAATGGTATTCAGGCTATATTGAGAAGAAAATTTAAAATTAAGAAACAACAAACGGACAGTAGCTCCCAATATATTAGACCAAAACTTTATTGTCGATCAACCAAATAAAGTATGGGATTACTTATATAAAAACCAAAGAAGGATGGCTATATTTGGCAACAATAATCGATCTATATTCACGCATGGTAGTTAATGAGCAGTTCAATAAATAAACAATTGGTTATGGACTCTTTATTAATGGCCGTTAACAAGCGTAAACCTGCCAAAAATCTACTATTACATAGTGATCAAGGTTATCAATATCTCTTATCCATAAAAAACATAGATGAGTTATAAAGGTTGTTGTTACGACAATTCTGTTGTGGAAAGCTTCTTCAGTTCTCTAAAAAGGGAGTTACCAATAGACACCTCTCGGCACTCTAAACAGCATATCAAAACTGCTATATTTGAATATATAGAAATTTTTTATAACAAACAACGTCACTATTAACTATTGCATTCCTGAGCATTTTGATTCATCATTCTCTTTGTGAAAAACATTCCAAACTTTCTCTCCACTTTTTCTGGGTAAGGTCAGATACTATAAACTATAAAAAAATTTCTCCGATAGTTCATATAGCAAGTAAATTCACAAAATGAAGACTATTATTTTTATTACAGGTGTATCTACGGTTGGAAAATCAAGTTTGGCTCATATATTAGGTTCAAAGCTTTTTATGCCTAGAAACTTTGCAATTCCACTAACTATAGCTAACCCAAGAAAGGTTTCCCTACGTCATATCGCCGCGGTATCTCAGCATAGATTCCGCTAACGAGTAGCGGAATGACGAATTTGTTGTTTTTCAAATTGTAGGTAAACCTAAGCCACTTTAGCTATACTTGTAGAGAAAAAAGAATAGATGATGATCCTAAATATTTAATAAATTTGACTACTGAGGAATTTCAAAAATCTCAATTTTTTATTAATTGTGATATGGTACATTCTATCTTCATATAGCTTTCCTCTTCATACCTCAACTAATGAAATCAGAAGCATCAACTCCCTTTTGCAAGCAAGCAGCAATAACAGTGTTCATCATTAGAAATGCAATGGTCATTGGGCCAACGCCCCCGGGTACTGGGGTCATAGCTTTGGCTTTCCCTTTTATTCCTTCAAAGTCAACATCACCTACAAGCTTTCCTACGTTAACGCTATTTATGCCAACATCGATCACTATTGCACCTTTCTTTATCCAGTCTACTTGAACAAAATTTGGCTTTCCGACTGCTGCAACTACTATATCCGCTTTAGAGCAATATTCAGCTAAATCCTTGCTTTGTGAATGCAAGATGGTGACAGTGCAGTTTTCTTGCAATAGCAGGTAAAACATTGGCTTGCCCACGATATTTGACCTACCAATTACCACTGCGTTTTTACCGGAAAGGTTCTCTTCAATTGACTTAATTAAATGCAAAGAACCTTTAGGAGTGCAAGGTATAAGGCAGTTTTTTTCACCTTTAACTAATTTGCCAACGTTTTCATCATGAAAGCCATCTACATCTTTTTCAACACTTACTGTGTTAATTACTCTGCTTGCACTAATATGATTTGGTAAAGGCAATTGCACTAAAATGCCATGCACAGATGGATCTTCATTTAATTCATTGATTTTTTCAATTAATTCATCTTCTGAAATATTATCAGGCAAAACAATGGTCTCAGAACTTATGCCTATTGATTCTGCTTTTTTCTGTTTGTTGCGAACATAAACCTGACTTGCTGGATTGCTGCCCACGAGAATTACTTTCAGGCAAGGAAAAATGTTATACTCTCTCTTTAAAATATCAATTTTTTGTGATAGCCTCTCACATAGGTCGTTTGCTATTTTTTTACCATCAATAATAATTGTCACTTCCTTGCCACTCCTTAAAGTCGGGTAATTTGATATCAAATAAATCCAATACTTTGCCAACAGAATGATTAATAATATCATCCAACGATTTCGGTTTAATATAAAAAGCAGGCACTGGTGGAGCAATAATTGCTCCCATCTCCGTTAATTTTAACATATTTTGTAAATGCCCAAGATGCAGTGGTGACTCTCGCACCATAAGAACTAACTTTCTTCTTTCTTTTAGCGTTACATCTGCAGCCCTTGTCAATAGATTGGAAGTAACACCTGATGCGATTTCAGACATTGTCTTCATAGAGCATGGTGCTACAATCATCCCTGAGGTTTTAAATGAGCCGCTTGCTATTTTTTCTCCAATCTTTTCTTCAGAATAGTAAAAATCTGCAAGTGATGTAATATCTTCAAGTTTTTCTTTAATCTCGTGAGCTAAAGTTATTTTCCCAGCACGACTTATCACTAAATGAGTTTCATAATCGACGTCTTTCAACGCTTCTAAAATACGCACACCGTAAATAGAACCAGATGCTCCACTTATTCCAATTACAATTCTGCTATTCACTTAACTCTTCTTCGTAGCTCATTCCCAATGCACGTTTATAGGTATCAAGCAATATTTCTTGTTCCTCTCTGTCATCATCATCCATCTTCCTCAGCCTAATAATTTGTTTCATCACTTTTATATCCCAACCTTCATCTGCGGCTTTTGCATATACATCACGAATGTGATCTTGCACATCCCTCTTTTCTTGTTCAAGTTTTTCGATTCTCTCTATGTAACCCTTCAACTCTTCAGCCGTTATTTTTACTGTATCTTCCATGAAACTCCACTAATTAATTGCTGCCACTAATATTACCAGTTTTTACTTGCACTTCAACAACAGTAATAATATTTTTATCTTTTTTTAAAATCTTAAAGCGAAAACCATACATGGAAAACTCCTCGCCTTCGTCAGGAATGCGCTCTATTTCATTCACAATCATACCTGCTAGAGTTGTAGCTTCTTCATCAGGAAGATTCCAGTATAACTGCCTGTTAATGTCCCTAATAGTAGATTTTCCTTCTATGTGATACATATTATCAGATATTTTCTTTATAAAATTCTCCGTAATCAAATCATGTTCATCCGAAATTTCTCCAACTATTTCTTCCAGTATATCCTCAAGAGTTACAATTCCCTGCAGTGCTCCATACTCATCAATAACAAATGCAAGGTGTTTCCTGTTCTTACGGAAGTTGTGAAGTTGCACGCTGAGCGGTGTACTTTCTGGTATGAACCAAGGCCTTGACATAACTTGGGTAATGTCAACTTCTTCCGCTTTATTATTCTTTTCACGCAAAGCATTTATTAGAGCTTTCACGTGAATTACACCTACAATGTTATCTGGTTCCTTCTGCCATAAAGGTACTCTACTGTGACTGCTGGTTAAAATCTCTCTTATTAACTCTTCTTTATTCCGATCTATATCAAGAGAAAATAGGTTTCTTCTATGGGTCATAATTTGTGATATCTCTGTCTCAGCCAAATCAAGTATGCTGCTTAGCATATCTAAATCCTGTTGCAACATAGTTCCTTCACTGCGGTGAAGAGTAATCATATTACGCATTGCATCCGCTGCAGATATCACTTCCTTATCTTTATGCAGCCCACATAATTTTAGGATGAGGTTAACAATAAATTGAATACCTAGTGTCAATGGAGAAAAAATCTTTACAAAAAACAATACAAAATAAGCAGAAAATGATGCAAATTTTTCAGGATTTTGAATAGCATAAGTTTTTGGTAGAACTTCGCAGAACAATAAAATACAAAATGTCATTATAATTGTTGATAGGAGAATGCCCTCATTTCCAAAAAGATTGATAAATATTGCTGTAAATAAAGCAGAGCAAGTAATATTAATAATTGTATTGCCGAGCAACACCGTTCCTATTGTTAATTCTTTCCTATTTAATAAGCGATCTATTATCCTGGCTCTTTTGTTACCGTCTAGCTTCAGCTTATTAACTCGAGAACGGCTAATTGAGGTTAAGCCTATTTCTGCTCCTGAGAACAAAAACGATAAAACTAACAAAACAAAAATTGCTGATGATACTAAGACCAATAACCAATCCATTAAAGTACGATGTTATTGTGATAAAAAATAAAATTAATTTTACATGTTATGAGAGGCATTTGCAAGCCTGAATTTATATTGCCGAATTTTATATACCTTTAATCTTAAAAAACAAATCATAAAGCATATTACACGCTGCGTTCACATGCTCATCCTCAATGATAAGTGGTGGGGTTACCCTTACTACTTTGTTGTTTAAAACCCTAGTTATTATTAAACCTTTATCAAGAGATCGACTGATAATTTTATCAGCTACAGGAGTTGCTAGTTCTATTCCCATTAGTAACCCTTCTCCACGAACTTCTAAAATCATCTCAGGAAATTCTTTAGCTAAAAGCAACAGCTTTTCTTTTAAATCTTTACTAATTTTTTTAACATGATCAAAAAAGCCTTCTTTTAGCATTATATCGAGCACTGCATTACCAACAGTCATGGCAAGTGGATTGCCACCATAGGTTGATCCATGAGTTCCTGGAGTGATTGCTTCTGCTATATAATCTTTCACTAAACATGCAGCTAAAGGAAAACCGTTACCCATAGCTTTTGCACAGGTTAGCATATCAGGTTCAATGCCGACATTTTGATAATGAAATAAAGAACCGATGCGTCCATATCCGCACTGCACTTCATCAAAGCACAAAATTATTCCTTGAGCTTTTGTTATTTCCCTTACTTTTTGAAGATATTCTACGTCTAGTGGATATACTCCACCTTCGCTTTGTATGGGCTCTAAAAATACAGCAGCTATTTCATTGTTGATTTTTTCTTCTAATGCTTTAATGTCATTTCTTGGCACTTTATCAAAACCAGAAAGGAGCGGAGCAAAACCTTCGCGTGATTTTTCATTGCCTCCAGCAGAAATTGCAGCAATACTGCGGCCATGAAAGCCTCCTTCAATTGTAACAATACGATTACGTTTTGCTTGCCCTTTTGAATAAAAGTAACGACGAATAAATTTAATTGCAGCTTCTGTTGCTTCAAGCCCACTTGAGCAGAAAAAAACTTTATCTGCAAAAGTAAGGGTTGTTAAACGGTCAGCAAGCCTTTCTTGCTCGGGAATAGTAAAAATGTTAGAGCAGTGCCATAGTGAGCTCAATTGCTCTTTCAGTTTGTCTGTAATGTATGGATGACAATGCCCTAAAGAAGTTGTGGAAATACCTGCAGCAAAATCTAAATATTTTTTGCCATCTTTATCAAAAAGATATGCCCCTTCTCCCCTAACTATAGGAGTGTCAAGTCTATTATACGCATTAACAACATGATCCATTTTATAAGTATTGTGGTATTATCTATACTATACCTGAAATGAATCCATTAACACAAAGCTTTTCCTTTAACCTCTTATGCTACTTCAACTAAAAATTTGGCTAATGCAAACCTTTTTTGTCATTCTATAGCTAAAGTGACTTGGTTTTACCAACACTTATTAGCCATTGTAAAAGTTTTTGTTTCTATTGAATGATAGTTGTAGCCTATGCAAGAAGTTTATTGACTTTGAGCGCACTTTAGCCTATACAATTTTAATATCTTAAACTACTGGACATGCCCGATCTAAAGACAATGATGTTAAATTTTGGACCTCAGCACCCAGCTGCACATGGAGTGTTGCGTCTTGTTTTAGAGATGGATGGTGAAGTGATCGAGAGGGCAGATCCCCATATTGGGCTTTTGCACCGCGGTACTGAAAAATTAATAGAACATAAAACGTATCTTCAAGCTTTGCCTTATTTTGATCGCCTTGATTACGTATCACCAATGTCACAAGAGCATGCATATTCACTTTGTGTGGAGAAATTGTTGCAATGTGAAGTGCCAATTAGGGCAAAGTATTTACGTGTCTTGTTTTGTGAACTGACGAGAATACTAAATCATTTACTGAACGTTTCTTCTCAAGCACTTGATGTTGGAGCAATGACCCCTCTTTTATGGCTCTTTGAAGAAAGAGAAAAAATACTGGAATTTTACGAAAGAGCTTCAGGTGCAAGGTTTCACGCAGCTTACATCAGGCCAGGTGGAATTGCAGCAGATGTTCCAGAAGGTTTGATTGAGGATATTGCAAAGTTTATAGAGCAATTTCCAAAATATATAGACGATGTTGATGAACTTTTAACAGAAAATAGGATATGGAAGCAACGCACTGTAGGAATTAGTGAAATATCAATTAAACAGGCACTTGATTGGGGCTTTAGTGGCCCAATGTTGCGCGCTGCTGGGCTTGCTTGGGATTTGCGAAAAAGCCAGCCATATGAGATATATGATCAACTAGATTTTGATATACCGATCGGCCAAAATGGCGACTGTTATGACCGTTATCTAGTTAGAATGGCAGAGATTAGGCAATCTATCAGTTTGGTGAAGCAGTGCATAGAGAAAATGCCTGAAGGGCAAATAAAAACTGAAGATAGAAAAATTTCTCCACCGTCAAGAGCAGAGATGAAAAAATCTATGGAAGCTCTGATTCACCATTTTAAGCTCTATTCAGAAGGATATCACGTACCAGAAGGTGAGGCTTACGCAGTTGTTGAGGCACCAAAAGGTGAGTTTGGAGTGCATATAGTTTCAGATGGTACCAATAGACCTTATAGGTGCCGAATAAGAGCACCTGGCTTTGCGCATTTACAAGCCTTAGACTTTATGGCAAAAGGACACATGCTTGCTGACGTTGCAGCAATTATTGGCTCACTCGATATAGTTTTTGGTGAGATTGATAGGTAATCATTGGTACCCGTTCAGGCAATGGCGTCATGCAAGTAGCTGACACATAACTGTACGAACATTTGTTTGCAAAGGCAGTATGTTAAGTGTTATAGCCGATTTTGCCTCAAACACAAAGGCAGTGCCTTGACTACTTGGATCCAGAAAAATTGATTGTGTACTATACAACATTTTTGATCAAAAGCGTAACCGTTCACTGTTAGACTGCATTCTGTGATTTTTAGCAAAACATGATCTTTCATTTGAGCTTCCTTCAATTTAAAATAAATACAGAAAATTGCTGCCTATAGCTAAACTGACTTAGATTTACCAACAATCGTCATCCCGCTACTTGTTAGCGGCTAAGAGATACCGCGGCGGCATAGCTATCTTCAAAAATATGGTTGAATAATTGTGTGTATAATTATTAATATTTTTAAACACTTTGGCTATGGCTTTATCTAAGTTTCTCGACCCTAAGCTGGATTTAACCTTCAAAAAAATATGTAGGGTCAAGAACTGGCGCGCCTACTTTAGGGTTTGGTGGCTGATCCATTGTTTTCACAATAGGCCTCAATCCAAATTCCCATGTTAACGTTTCCAGCTCCCGCCTCGTCAAACGCAGCATCCGCACTACGCTTTCCTAGCAGATTCTTTACCAAAGTTTATAACATATTGTGCTGGTGATGCTTTCGGTTTGTAATACCTTATTCTGTAGTCTGAATATAGACCCAGCGTTTTGTATATCCATTCGCTACTCCACTTCTTCCAACCAAACCCTCTCTTCACTTTCAGCTAATAAGTGATTTTCTATTTCACCTTCCAAACTTGCCTCCAGCAGCTTTTTTATAAATGGTGTAAATGCTCCATCCCTTCCTGTTAATGGTCTGCCTTCCCTTATTGATGACAGTATATTTGCTTCCAGTTCTTTGTAATCTACCAAACCGGTAGTTCTGTTTACTACTTTCTGACTCATTGTCAAACCTCCATTTTTTTTATATCAATTTATTACTTTTTTTTTGGTTTGACACACTTTTTTGAACATTCCCTGTTAAGATGCCTAATCTACTTTCAGCTCCTCAGTATGTAAACTGCGTGGTAAAGACTCTAATTCCTTTGCAGCACTTAAACTTTTATTTTTTGCATGTATACCAAGCTTATTGAATTCTCGAGCAGCAGGAAACACCCTTGCTTCAAGAGAGCCAGCAGTTTTATTATAATGATCAACAGCACTTTTTAAGCTCCTGCGCAAATTATCAAAGTTTTCACCCATTGTGCAAATGCGCTCATATAAAATATGACCTAGTTCACTGATTTTCTTTGCGTTTTCAGCTATCATCTCTTGCTTCCATCCATACGCTATTGCTCTCAGCAACGCAATTAGAGTGATCGGTGTTGCAATGATCACTTTTTTTTCCACTCCAATCTCTATCAAAGCAGGCTCATATTCCAGTGCTGCGCTAAAAACCCCCTCCCCTGTTAAGAAAAGCACCACAAGTTCTGGCGTATTTTCAAATTGATTCCAATACTCTTTTTTACCCAAATCATTTATGTGTTTTTTTATTGCCAGGGAATGGTTCTTTAATTTCTCCTTTTGTATTTGCAAATCATTTTGTGATATAGCATCCATGTAAGAATCAAGCGGCACTTTAGCATCTATTATTATTTGCTTTCCAGATGGCATTTTGATTATTAAATCAGGACGCAATAAATTATCCTCGTTTTTATCAATCACTGACGGCTGAGTAAAAAAATCGCAATACTCAATCATTCCTGCCATTTCTACCACTCTTTTGAGTTGCATTTCACCCCATTTGCCCCTAATGTGAGGTTTCCTCAGGGCATTAGCAAGGTTGGAAGTTTGGTTCATCAGCGCTCCAATTTGCTCCTTTAAACCTTCATAGGCCCCTACCCTCTCCTTTTCTAGCTCACGTATTTCATTATCGAATTTTTCTAATTTTTCTTTTATTGGAGTTACAACTTCGTTGATCGTTGCTTGTCTTTTTTTGAAATCGCTTTCCGTTTCTTTTAATTTACTATCGATTACTTCCTTTGCTAAGTTCAGAAAATTATTGTTATTTGTTTGCAAAGCATCAAGAGAGAGCGCTTTAAAAGTGTTTGTTAATCTCTCCTCTGCTTTTGTTAGTAATTCTATTTCCTTTTTCTTTTCCTCACGTTCTTTTTGCAGAGTTACTTCAAGTTCTGCTTTTTTGACCCTTAAATCAACTATTTCTTCATTCTTCGTAAGCAAAGTTTGCTTTGTTTCTTGAAGTTCTTGCTCTAATTTACATAAATTACCCTCAAGGTTTGCTTTCTTTTCGCTCAGTTTTTTTACGATAATGTAGAAAAATAGTAATAGAGAGACAACCAGAGCTATAGAATTGAAAAGCATCAGAATAAAAAAGCTGTATTTACAATTCTATATGATTTTTGTGTGTATAAGAAAGAAAAAAGGAGCACCTAAAGAGGTGACCTTACCCAGAAAAAGTAGAGAGAAAGTTAAGACGTTTTTATCATGAGAATAAATTGTGCAGGAATGCAATAGTTAATAGTAGAATGTCTACGTTATTTGTT
Source organism: Wolbachia endosymbiont of Nasonia oneida (assembly GCF_009012935.1). NCBI lineage: Bacteria > Pseudomonadati > Pseudomonadota > Alphaproteobacteria > Rickettsiales > Anaplasmataceae > Wolbachia > Wolbachia endosymbiont of Nasonia oneida. The sequence continues at coordinate 14,712 of NZ_QESS01000003.1, forward strand.
ATAAAAGATTTCTATGTATTCAAATATGGCAGTTCTGGTTTGTTGAGCGAGAAGTATCAATAAGCAGCTCCCTTTTAAGTGAACTTTTCTGCAACAGAGTTATCGTAACAACAGCCCTTATGGCTCATGCTGGAAATGATGTTTTTTGTATTCAATAGAAATTGGTAATTTTGAGAGGTATACTGTGACCCTTGATCGCTATGTAACAGCAGATTTTTATCGGGTTTGCGTTTATCAACGGCCATCAATAAAGAATCTATAACTAATTATCATGTTACTCATTAACCACCATGCGTGAATATAGGTCAATTATTGTTGCCAAATATAGCCATCCTTCTTTGGTTTTTATATAAGTAATCCCAAACTTTATTTGGCTGATCAGTAGTAAAATTTTGATCCAATGTGTTCGGAGCCACAACTCGGTTGCTTATTTGCTGTTTTTTATTTTTGAACCTTCGTCTAAGCTTGGCTTTAATGCCATTTTCTTGCATAACACTTTGTACTGTTTTAATTTTTGCCTAAAGCTTTTAATTCAGCGTGAATTTTAGGGGCTCCATATCTGCATTTAGATGTATGGTCCCAGAGTGTGATGGTGTGGATTTAGTATAAATAAT
>NZ_QESS01000003.1:20325-83001 GCF_009012935.1 Wolbachia endosymbiont of Nasonia oneida
TTACCCACATATCTTACCCTATTCGGACTATTAGGAGAAATGCTATAGAAGCTTGATGTATTTTTTGAATATCTGCTAGAAGCCCTTCTTTTGCTAATTCTTTACTGCTTTTTTCCTTAGCAACCAATACCACCAGTACAAAACTCTACATAGTTCCTGTGTTTTATAGCAATTTCTATATAAAAGAATACTTTACTCTTTTTCTTTGCCCAGGGCTTTTTTTAAGATGTCTCTTTCTCTTGTTAGTTCTTTTTTTAGATCAAATCTTTCTTTGTTATAAGGAGCCTTTGCCTGGAAATGCGTATGCTCCAGACATTTTTCCATCATATTTTCTTACTTAACATACTGCCATCTATACCTAGATCTTTTGCTATTTTTGTACTTGCTTGACCTGTTTCTTTAACCAGCTTAACAGCTTCTAATTTGAATTCTGCTGTATATTCTCTTCTATTTGTCATATTTTGAAAAAACGTTTTATTTTACTCCAAAAACGTCTTAACTTTCTCTCTACTTTTTCTGGGTAAGGTCAATTTACCGCCGCGGCGCTAACTAGTAGCGGGATGACGGGTTACCAAATTGTAGAAGTTGCTTTAGCTATAAATTCAAGTTTTATCAATGTCTTGTGTTGTTACCCAAATAATGGTTGTGCAAGCGCTTAATTTTTTGATCAAAAAGGAACAAGTTTAGTAAAAAATAATGATATTATTAGTGGAACATAAAACAGTCCCACTGCAGTACTGATTAGAAGCAACAGAGTAGCTTTATCTGGTTGATAATTCAAAATATTAGCAAGTATTATACTGGACCCAGAAACTGGAATAATAGCCATCAACATCAGTGCTTTATATATGCTCTCATCGTATATACCTATAACATGCTTGTCTAAAAGGACAATTCCTAAAACAAACAGTGGCCAGAATACGTACTTTGCTGTAATAGTGATCAAAGCAAGCTTCCAATCTATTTTAAAGCTTGCAATATTCGCAATGCTCACTCCAAGTAGCACCATTCCTAATGTGACAAATGTACTTCTAATATTCATCATAACATCTGTTAAAAAAGTAGGTATTTGTATATCGTATATACTTAAAAAGAAGCCCAGAACCATCGCATAAAGCGAAGGAAGTTTGAACAACTTTAATATGCATTCTTTTGCGGTATAAATACCATTTGCAGCTATGTAAAATCCTAAGCTGTTTTCAAATAGCGCCATTCCTATATAACAAACAACATATACAGATACTGAATCTTCATCAAATAAAGCCATGGCAATCGGCAGGCCAAAATAACCCATACTTGTGCTGCCCGAACTAAATGCTAATATGTTTCTCGTGTTATCCTTAAATAAAAAAGAAGAAAGATAATACACTGATAAGGACATAGTGCTACCTATAAACCATATCAAAATCGGCAGAGAAATTACTTTTAAATTAACTTCTGTATGAGAGACTCCATATAAAATCACTATTGGATTAGCTATATAAAAGAGTATTTGAGATAGAGTGTTTCTATCAATTTTAAGACATTTTCCTGCTAAATAACCAATAAACATTGTAATATAAATAGGTAATATTTTTAGGAAAAGAGTAAGGAACATACTAGCCTATTGTGATACTTTTGACTGATAAAGTGATATTAGATCTTAAGGTATTGTAAAAGTAAACAAAATTTATTTTCCAATTTATCCAGCTCATAGTTAATTAAATTAGTGCCAAAATTTGTTTTTACATAGGACTTAAGAATGACATTTTTATGATAAAATTATGTTAAGTTTCTATAAAGCTTCTTGCATATTTTTAAATAATGACATATTTACTAAAAATTAAACTGCTTGTAGTAATTTAGACGGACTGTTGAAAAAGTAAGAGGAAATAAGTAAAGTTAGGACAGAGAGTAAGAGCTTTAACATAGTTGTCATATTTTTCTCAATTAACTCTGGTGTCCAATTTATCCACCACCTCTTTACGTGAGGTGTTTCTAACCATTTTAATAACAGTAAAAAATGTTCTTCTTTCAACGCTTTAAATGTGATATTTTTATTCATTAATTGAAAATCTCAAATGTTACTACCCTTTCTATTAATCCTGTCTCTAATTGCCAAGTTCATTGAAATTGACATTTCCGTACCTAGTTTTCCTGATATGGTGCACTATTTTAACGTATCAGAAGGAACAATTCAATTAACTATTGCTTATAATTTTTTAGGCTTTTGCATAGGAGGGTTGTTTTTCGGTCCATTGTCTGAATGCTACGGCAGAAGGAGAATTATGATCATAGGTAACACTTTGTTATTAATCGGCGCTGTTGGTTGTGTTTTTGCACCGTCGATTTTTTGGCTTTTAATCTCTCGCTTTGTTCAGGGCATTGGTGTCAGCACATCTGTAGTTGTGTTTGCAATCGTTGCAGACAGCTATAAAGGTGACGAAGCGGTGAAATTTATTGGAATCATGAATTCTGTTCTAACAGTTGTCATGGCAATTGCGCCAGTGTTAGGCAGTTTCATCAATGAAATTGTAGGATGGCGTGGCAATTATGCAAGTGTTGCGGTAATTTGTTTGATCTCTTGGGTTTTGCTGCTTTTAGCGTTACCAGAAACAAAAAAGGACCGTGATACTTTCAGTTTGAAAAAAATGATGAAAGATTACAGAAAACTACTATCTAATCCGAGGTTTGTTACGTTGTCTTTGATGTCAAGCCTCTTTTCTGCCGCTTATATGTCATTCATTACTTGTGGACCTTTTCTGTATATGAAGACTTTTGGTTTATCTAGCACTATTTATGCACTACATCAAGGTGCAATAGTTGGGTGCTTCTCACTCATCAGTCTATTTGCTGGCAAAATCTTGCAGAAACTTGGAGCAATAAAGTGTGTAATTTCTGGTACGAGCGTGGGTGCTATTGGGTCTCTATTGCTTGTAATATTCAGTATAATTGTACCCCACTCTTTCTACTTAGTAACACTGTCTATGATTATTTTTTCTATCGGTTGTGCAATTTTCCAGCCAGTGATTTTTAATGCATCAATAAATGTTTTCCCTGAAATTAAAGGCACAGCTTCTTCTGCAGTCTCGTTCATTAGAGCTTTTATCATGGCTATTTTTATCGGCTTAACAAGCTACATTTACAATGGTCAAACAATTAGTGTAGCTGTTCTTGTTTTATCCGCGATAGTACTAGAACTTGTTTTTACTGTCTATCTATTGCGTTTAAAAGATCCTATGTAATTAATAAAGATATTCCATTGTAGGCTGCTAACTTTCCCCGGCCAATCTTTCTGCTTCATTACGTGAGATTAGTGCCTCAATAAATTCATCTAGTTCACCTTCTTTTATGATCTGCTCTAGCCGATGTGAAGTTAGATTAATTCTGTGGTCTGTTATTCTTGATTGTGGAAAATTATATGTTCTTATGCGCTCGGAACGATCCCCAGAGCCAATCTGACTTTTCCTCATTGTTGACCTTTCCATTTCTTTTTTTTGTCTTTCAATTTCGTATAGCCTTGCCCTCAATACTTTGAGCGCTTTAGCTTTATTTTTATGCTGCGATTTTTCATCTTGCTGTATCACAACTATCCCTGTTGGCAAGTGGGTGACCCTTACTGCGCTGTCAGTTGTATTCACTGATTGCCCTCCAGGACCACTGGATCTATAAACATCTATTCGTAAGTCTTTTTCTTCTATTTTAAAGTCAACTTCTTCTACTTCAGGTAATATCGCAACAGTAGCGGCAGAGGTATGCAACCTTCCTGAGGATTCAGTTTCTGGCACTCTCTGTACTCTGTGCACCCCTGATTCAAATTTCAACCTTGCAAAAACTTCTGTTCCATTAATGAGTGCAGAAGCTTCCTTATAGCCACCTATACCTGTATTAGAAATGCTTATTGGCTCGAACTTCCAATTTCTTCTTTCTGCATATTTTTGATACATACGAAATAACATTGCTGCAAATAATGCTGCTTCTTCTCCGCCTGTACCTGCTCTAATTTCTAATATTGCATTTCTTGAGTCATCTTCATCTTTGGGCAATAATGCTAACTTTAATTTTGCTTTTATTTTTGGTAATAATACCTTGTGCTTTTCGAAAAATTCTTCTTTTGCTAACTCTTTTATATCACCTTCGCTGTTTTCATCTTTCATTATTTCTTCTAAGTCTGAAATTTCCTCTTTCAGCGTGTTATATTCATAAATTATCTTGATTATTGGCCTGAGCTCAGAGTATTCCTTTGAAAGGGTAATGAATTCTTTTTGACTTAAATTGGTAGGATTTTCCAAATTCCTCTCTATATCATTAAATTTTTTCTTTAAGTCTTGTAAATTATTTTCCATATCCATATAGCACAGATCTAGCTAAGTAATATATACTGAAATAAAAAATTTCTTATATCAAGCAATAACACTATAATATACCTACTACCTTCTAGTTGAATATAATGGCAAAACAGATAACATCAAACTGCAATTTCATATTTGGAGCTTCGGACATAAAATCATTACCAAATGAGTCGGCTCCAGAGATTGCGTTTGCTGGTAGATCAAATGTAGGAAAATCCAGTCTGATTAACTTACTGATAAACAGCAAAAAAGCTGCCAGAGTTTCCTCTAAACCTGGATGCACTAGACAAATAAATTTTTACTCTATGTACAATGATAAGTTCAGGCTTGTTGACCTACCAGGGTATGGTTATTCTCATGCAGGTAAGGAGGAAATTATACAATATTTAAACTTAATTGAGTATTATCTAATTCAAAGAAGAAATCTAAGAAGAGTGTTTGTGTTGATAGATAGCAAGGTAGGATTAAAAGAAATAGACAAAGACTTCATTTATTGGTTAATATATAATAACATTAACTTTAACGTTGTGCTAACAAAAATAGATAAAGTAAGTCAAAAAAGCTTAGGTGCTGTTATAGAAGATATTCAAAGATGGATTAATAATGAGAATGTGTCAATTCATCAAATGAGCATCCGTGTTAAGCATAAAATAACCAAGGTAAGAGATGAGTTTTTCAAGTTTACAAGATAAAAAAATGAAGAGTAGTGAATTCTTAAAGGGTGAGGTATCATTTGAACAAAAAGCAGAAATATTATTTGAAGTGCTATCTAATATACCTAGCTTTGTAGGCGAGACTTTTGTCATTAAATGCGGTGGTACAATAATCTTAGATGAAACACTATTTAACACTTTTGTGCATAATGTTGTCTTGTTGAAGCAGCTTGGTATAAATCCGGTAATAATTCATGACGGAGAATATGAAATTAACTCGGTGTTAAAAGTGCTGGGTATGGACAGTAAATTTGTGAATGGTATCAGACTTACAGACAGAGACACTATGAAAATCATTGAAATGGCACTGTGTGGCTCAGTTAATAAAAAAATTGTTCAGCATATAAATTCTGCTGGTGGTTCAGCTATTGGATTATGTGGAAAAGATGGTAACTTAATTAAAGCCGAAAAAATAACCGCTACGCTTAGAGAAGATAGATCAAATAATATCGAAAAGATATTAGACATGGGGTTCATCGGTAGACCCACTGAAATCAATCCTGATATATTATTTTTTATTGAAGAATCAGATTTTATACCAGTTATTGCACCAATTGGTCATGGAAAAGATGGGGAAACATATCATATTGATGCCGATAGCACTGCAAGCGCAATCGCAATCGCAGTTTCTGCATCTAAAATGATAATCTTGAGTGACACAGATGAAGAAATAGATAAAATTGGTGGCAGGAAGATATCTGTTAAAAATTTAAATGCATCGATTGATTGTGGGAAAATTAAAGGGGAAAAATTTATTGAAAGGCTTATGGCATACGTTAAAATGGCGGAGGAATGTGCTGGAGTTGTTCACATAGTTGATGGTAGAATATCTAACATTATGCTTGATTTATTTACTGAGAGTAATTCAAGCATATCGATTGTGAGTGATTTATAGCTATACTGCTTGCAACTACACGAATACCAAGAGGGTGTCATTCAAGTAGCTGACACTGGAATGACAGCAATCTACGTCATACCGCGATTCATTCGCGGTATCTCTAGATCCCGCTAACAAGTAGCGGGATGACGGTTGTCAGGGTGTCATCCCAGCGCCCTTATGATGTCATCCCAGTGCCCAGACACTGGGATCCAGAAGACTTAATTTCAACCAAGTGGCTGCATAATAAGGACTAGATTCCAGACTGGAATGACATCATAGAGGCACTGGGATGACAAAAAAAGGAGCACTGAACTTGTCAAGGAATTTTATGGCCTAGCGTCACGCGCTGGAATGACAGCATTTACATTTATCACTTTTGCAGATACAATTTACATGCTATAATTGAGTCTTCATAGATGGTAAATTGGAGTGCAAAGAAGTAAAATTAAAGTAGAAATAAAAAGATTATCACACGGAGAAGACTTGTCTCTTCCATGTTATGCAACTACGCAGAGTGCTGGCATGGATCTTTATGCTGCATTGAATGATTCTGCTGTTTTAAATCCACTTGAAAGATTACTTGTTCCAACTGGAATTGTGATTGCAATACCAAACGGTTTTGAGGGGCAAATCCGCCCACGTTCTGGTCTTGCTGCAAAACATGGAATCACTGTCTTAAATTCTCCGGGCACTATAGACTCTGATTATCGAGGTGAAGTTAAAATTTGTCTAATTAATCTAAGTAATCAGCCATACGAAATAAAAAGAGGAGATAGAATCGCACAAATCCTTATCTCTCCTGTATCTCAGGTAATTTGGGATGACAGAGAAGAATTCTGCGCAGAAGAAACCGGTCGCAATGCAGGGGGCTTTGGCTCAAGTGGCAGGTAACTTACGGAAAAGCTTGACTATGACAATTTTTTTATACACAATTTAAGCATATTAATATTTTATTAAATGAAGTCGTTTATGCTAACTTTCAAAAATCATTGTGGCCAGCTCCACAAAGCAAACACTGTATTTGTTGCATTTACTGCTATATACGTTATAGGTGGATTAGCAATACTTTCAACACCGCTTTGGAGGCCTTCAACTTGCAAGCTAGCAGCTTTTGCAGCTACACCACTTGGAATGGGCGTTTTAGCATTTGTTGCTGCTGCGCTGACTTATTTAGCAATATATGCTATCAGCAAAAATAACGAAATATCTGAGTTGAAAGCTCTGAAGGTTATTAAGGATGGGTTGCTAGTAACAGAAGACGCATTTAGGGAAATTGTAAGAAATAACCAAGTTAAAGATGAAGAAGGTAAGGTAGAAAAGGATAAACATTATATAGACTTCAGCTTAGAAGGCAAGAACTACCGTATTATTGTTGATATTGATCAGCTTACCAAGACGCTAGGCAATACTTTACTCTTCAAGATAGATTCACTAAAAGAGAAAAACGATGAAGGTAAGTTCGAGGCAGTAAATGAAACAAAGTGGAGTAAAACATTAGGTTTAGACAAAGATGGTGCTAAAGAGGTTAACACTTATTTAGGCTCACCTATTGTTGAACAAGCTGCTAAAGGAAAAGTACCAGACTAGACAGCTAAGTATAAAAGAGGTAGATTAAGTCTGCCTCTTTGTTTTTTTGATTTTCAGTGTTACGCGCATAACTGCATGGATGTTGCGATTCTCAAGGCAACGTATCTGTTTAGATGCATGGCTAATGCTGAAACAAAAATTCCAGTGTTCCCTTTCTTGTCATCCAAGTAGCTGACACTGGGATGGCTTTGTTGCATCACACTTTATGAGATGGTGATTTATGGTAAATTCATGTAACTATCTCAAATTTAGCCATACCAATATCAGTGAATTTATTAAGCAAATAGCATTTGATTAGCAGTTCTTTTTCTCGATTTATCTCAGATTTATTCCTAAAACTAAATCCGAATATTTGCTTTAATCTTGAGAAAAACCCTTCAATATAAGATCTTTTCCCATAATTTACTTCTTTTTTCCATTCTTTCATGCCATCTTCACCGTATAATTTTATTAACCTAATAGCAGCATTCCTGTCAGACATATAATCTATTTCTGGATGTTCTGCCGCATTGTTTATTGGTGGAATTTTTGTCTTTATATCATATTCGTTACACAACTTATAAAACTTGTGCCTATCACATGCTCTATCTGCATATAGTGCTTTTATGGCATGCTGAAAATCAACTTCTTTTAGCAAATCACAAGCTCCATAGTGATCAGAGTAGACACCGTTACTGTATTTTACAGCTATGGCTTTTTTGTTGTTTATATTCAACATTACGTGCAATTTTCTCGTTTGCTCATAGCCACGATATTTTCTGTCAGTGCTATTTTCCTTGCTGTGTGTTGTTGTATATACTAATTCCTGTACTGTCTATAGCAATTTCGATATCTTCCATATTATTTTTATCAATTCTGCAATCATTTATCTTAATATTAAGTTTCTTAAACCTTCTTGATGCTTGTGAATAGCTGATAACTGCCAAATCTCTTCCTATTTGTTGCAAATACCCTTTTATAAACCCGACTGTTTGTCTTAAACCAATTCTAAAGAAACTGACGATTATATGCACCAAAATCACAACTTTATCACTATAAATATAGTTGCCGCCCTGCATTTTTGGACAATTCTCGTACCAATTTTCTATGGCGTCATTGATATAACAAAAAATGCTTCCTCTTTCTTGGAGAAATTTGTTATATTCATGGCAGTTACTGACTCTCATTTTTTGTGGCATATTTTTTCTTCAACAGTTAAATGGTTATTTATAATGAATTTTGTCAGTAACTGCCAGTTCTTTTCACTTGAGCGATGCAATAAAGCCCACTGGGATCCAGAAAATTTGATTGTGTACTATACAACATTTTCGATTAAAAGCTGGATTCCAGTGTCAAGCACTGGGATCTGGTAGACAATGTTCATACAGCAGCTACTCGGATGACACCTTGTGCTTGCTGGCTATAATTGCTAAGGATTTTTATTTAATTTAACTGCATCTTTTGCCTTATCCAATAACCCATTAATAAAACCAATTTCGCTTGGTTTATCAAGTAAATCAGATGCAATGTTAGTATATTCATTAATGACAACTGGAACTGGCGTATCACAATTAGCTAACTCACATATTGCAACACGCAAAATAGATAAGCTTATAAGATTTAACCGTGAAAGGGACCAACTTGGGTGTAAATAAGACTCTATTATTTTATCATATTCTTCACTGCTTTTTATAACCTTATATAACAAGTTTTCTAAGAACTGATGTTCAAATTCTTCACATTCAAATATATCTTTCAACTTATTTATGTAGTCCTTAAGCTCACAATTTTCCAGTTTAAAAGTGCTTTTGTTGTAACCTACGAAAATATTTGAATAAGCAATTTGTACAGCAAGAAATCTTGCCGTGCTTCTTTTTATGCGCCACTTTTTATCTACTGGTTTTTCCTCCATTATTTTAATTTATTGTGTAAATCTATCATACGCAAAACAGTTGAGGCTGCATGGCCACCAACGTTCTTTTTGTTTTTATCAGCTCTAACTAGTGCTTTATCTTTGCTGTCAGCGGTAATTACACCCATACCAAGGGGTATTGCATAATGCATAACAACCTCATTTAAGCCTTCAATTACTCCTTTACAAACATATTGATAATGATCGGTTTCACCGCGAATTACGCACCCAAGAGCTAAATAACCATCATAATTAGTATGCCCACTCTTGACTGCAAAAAGAATTGTAGCTGGTATCTCAAATGTACCAGGAACCTCAACTACATCGTAACTGGCATTACTGCCTTTTAATTTATCAATTGCACCTTCAAGCAAAAGGTTCGCTATTTCAGTATAATAAATCGAATTAACTATTAGTATTCTCGACATTTACTACCACTTTTTTTGTTAAAAACAACTTTATTAATGACTGTTGAATTAGAGTTATAATATTACTAAATATCCAATATATTACCAGGCCGGCAGGAAAAGAAGAAAAAATAAAGACAGAAATGTAAGGTAAAAACTTCATAACATTTACTTGAATATCATCTTTACTGGTTTGATCTTTCTCACTTAGCTTCTGCTGAATTATCATGGTGGCACCGAAAATTATAGGTAAAATGCCTATAGAAATAGGAAAGTTATAATTAAACAACCCAAATAATGTAAAGATGTTCGTTGGGTCAGGAGCTGAAAGATCCTTAATCCATAAAAAAAAAGGAGCATGCCTCATCTCTATAGTAACAAATAATACTTTATATAAAGCAAAAAATACCGGTATTTGTATTAGCATAGGAAGAATGCTTGACATTGGATTTACATTATTTTTCTTGTATAATACAATTATTTCTTTATGCTGCTTTAAACTATCATTTTTATATAGTTCTTTTATACGAGTTACTTCAGGCTGCAGGCTTTTTACCTTAAACATCGAAATATATGATCTAGTAGATAAGGGAAGCATCAAAAGTTTGATTACTAAAGTCAGCAATAATATTGCTAAGCCAAAATTTTTTAAAACGAAGTTAAAATATTCAAGCAGTAAAAACACTGGTTTAGTTATAAAGTAAAGAACACCAAAATCTACAGCTTTATCAAACAGGGGTATATTGAGAGTGTCCTTATAAGAATCCAGTAAATTCAACTTTTTTGCTCCAGCAAAAAAATAATTCACATTAGAAACGCTTGCACCAGGAAGTATGCTCTTGTAAGGTTTGACAAAATCTACTTGGAATTTATCAGTATTATTAACGTTTGTGTGTTTAATGCTTACATTTATTTTATCAGATTTTTCAGGTATGATGGCTGTGAGCCAGTATTTATCAGCAAAACCAAACCAATTTTTTTCACTCGTGCTTGCTTTTATTAAATGTTTTTTGGAAATATCCTTATATGTCCACTCCTCTAGTTTATTATCAAATGCACCCAGTACTCCTTCATGGGATATCCAATAAGATTCGTTGATATTGTCACGTTTACGGTTAATTTTACCATAAGGAACCAAAACTACATTATCCTTTGTATTATTTTCAACAACTTGCTCAACTTTAAACATGTAATTATCGTCGAGGTTAATTTTCATTCTAAATAAAATGCCATTCTCATTGTCCCAAGATAAATTGACCTCTTTTTGATTGAGTTTCTCTGCTTGCCAAACTGCCTTAGAATCTGGAACTTTAATCTTGTTATTCGGATCGAGCCACCCAAATTCTGCGAAATATACATCTTTTGATTCTGCAGGTGACAGTAACACCACTTGTGGAGAAGAAGAATTCGGTTCTAAGTGGTAATTAGTTAAAATTAAGTCATCAAACCTTGCACCTTTCAGAGAAATTGATCCTTTAATCATGTTATTGGTTAAACTAACCCTCTGTTCTCGAGTAGAATTAATAATTTCAGAACGATTTTGGTGTATTATAGGAGCAAGGTCGTTAAAAGATTCGATATGTTCAATATTTTCAATCAATGGCTGATTTTGGTTTGTACTAAAAAAATTATCATAAATAATACGCCAAGACACCATGATTAACATGGAAAGGATAGCTGCCAAAATTAAACTTTTTGCTTCTGACATGAAATTAAATCAAACATATCTTCTTAAAGTGTATACTAAATATTGTACTAAAACAATGAAATTTACTTATTTTTAATAATAACTTTTAACGCTGATCTTTAAAATTTATTTTAATAGCTTCAAATTTTAACAATATGAACGCGGTGAAAAATCTAGTTATTTGGTTGCTAATAATAGCCACTACTGCAATGCTTATTGATTCACAAAGGGACAAACTAAGCGACAGATTTCTCAGTACTTTTTTACCATATAAAGGAAGAATTCAAAATAGCGGTCAGAATAGTGGAAGTATTGAATTTACGAAGTCATATGATGGACACTTTTATATTCAGGCTCAAGTCAATGATCGCAATATAACGTTTTTGCTTGATACTGGAGCAACCGATATTGTTCTATCACAAAAAGACGCATTACATGTTGGTATTAACTTACAAAATGTTCAGGATTTTAAAATATATGAAACTGCGAAAGGTCAAATAAAAGCTGGAGTGGTTCAAATACCTCAAGTTAAAATAGGAAATTTTTTGATTAATGATGTACAGGCAAGCGTTAACACTCATTCTATGTCTCATTCACTACTTGGAATGAGCTTTTTAAGGTATTTTCATTTCACTATAAGAGATAATAAGTTGATATTATACCGCGACTAAACACTTCTACAATCTACTTATCAAAGCTCTGTAGGTCAATATAGGAGCAGAAATAAATATTGCAGAACAAGTGCCAATCAAAATACCAAAAAAAATGATCAAGCTGAAGTCTTTCACTGCATCTGTGCAGATTAATGCCAAAGGAAGAGCAGCAAGAAGGGTTGTACCCGAGGTTAATATAGTGCGAAATAATGTAGCGTTGACACTTGCATCTACTATCTCACTCATCCGCCCACTTTTACCACTCTTGCAATACTCTCGAATCCGATCGTATATAATTACTGAGTTATTGATTGAATAACCAATGACAGTGAGAAGAGCTGCAACTGATGAAATATTAAACTCAATGCCAGTTAGGCTAATAAAACCAACAGTTAAAATCACGTCATGAATCAGTGCTGTTATTCCACTGAATCCACATTGCCAATTAAATCTAAACCAAACGTAAAAAAATATTCCAACAATCGCGATCAACATGGATAACATTCCTTCAAATATTTGTGTTGAGCTTATTTGTGGGCCAACATAGTCTATTTTACGATAACTTATTGAGCTCCCCAGCTTTTCTTCTAGTATGCTTTTTATCTTTTTGATTTTATCTTCATCTCCTTCATCTTTAAAACGCATGACTAAATTATCACCCGCTTTTGAACTCTGCACTGTAAAACCATTTTCTTTTAATGCATCGAGAATAGAGTGATTCTCATCTGAAGATTTTATCTCTATCAAAATTCCGCCTGCAAAGTCTATGCCTAAGTTCACTCCACGCAGTACAACAATGAGCATTGAAAAGATGATAAGAATAATGCTAACGAGTGCAGTCAAATCCCTATATTTACTAAACTTGATATTAAGGTTATCTGGAATGAGTCTAAGTGCCATGCTATTTACTTAAACTTGAATTTTATATACTTTTCAAAAAATTCACTAGTTTATTTTGTGATTAGTCTCGTTCGTCCACTAAAAGGAAAAGCAGCAAGGAGCGAACCAAAAGCAATAAGAAAGGATCCAAGCCAGATTATAGACATTCCAGGTTTATAGTGCACTTTAGCTGCAATTTTGCTCTTACTCTTATCAATCTCTCCAATTACAACATAAATATCAGAAAGCAAATTGTGGTAGATACTGCTTTCAACATTTTTCTGACCTTCCACAAGGTAAAATCTATATTCAGGGGTTATCTCACCTAATATCTTATTATTCAGCAAATTCCTGATATCCATTGTACCCCTCACTGCATGGAAATTTTTTTCTTTTATTAGCTCAATATTTCGTAAAGTAACTTTAAATTTATTGACTGTTATGCTATCCCCTATTTTTAAGTAATTTTCTTTTTTCTCCTGCCAACCAACCGAATATGCTATACCAAGCACTAGAATTGCCACTCCAGCATGAGCTGCCATCATTGCATAGTAGGATTTAGAAACTCTTCTTGCTAATAAAATTGATTCGCTCTTAAATAAACGAATTCTTTTACTGTATGCTTCTAAAACAAAGATTAATAATGCTATGGAGATAGTAATTGATAGCACAATTATTAGCTCCATGTGAAAGATAAACGGCAAAATAGCTGCAGCACTACAAAATGAAAATCTATATTCACGGAATATTGGCAATAGACTATTTCCCTGCCAACTGCAGTATTGCCCAATTATCGTGAGGGCTAGAATAGCCAGTGCAATAGGGTTAAATAAAGAATTGTAATATGGTGCTCCAACTGAAATTAATTCACCGGTTAAATATTCGAGCACTGTAGGGTATAAAGTGCCAACGAACACAATGAAAAAGGCAGTGATAAATAATAGATTGTTCATCAGCATCATCGTAAGGCGTGAAAAGAATCTTCTACCCTCTGTCATTTGAGTAGCAGGTTTCTTTTCAGATTCCAGTGTCAAGCATTGGAATGACATCGCAGACGTGTGATTTTTTCTCGTAAATACTACAAATATTACTAAGCTACTGACTGTAATTACACCAAGTAGAGCTAATATATACAGTCCATACCTTGGGTCATCTGCAAACGTGTGCACTGAGGTGAGTATTCCTGAGCGGACTAGAAATGTTCCAGTCACACTCAATATAAAAGTTGTAAGCGTAAGTAAAATAGCAAAGTTCTTTAAAACATTGAAATTCCGTACCACGAGCAACAAATGTGTCAGCGCTACTGCAATTAGCCACGGCATCAAAGAAACGTTTTCCACTGGATCCCAAAACCAAAATCCACCCCACCCAAGTTCGCGATATGCCCACCAGCTACCCAAGCTGATGCCCAAAGTGAGCAGCGACCAAGAAATAAGTACCCAAGGCCTGACAATTTTAGCCCAAACATTTCCTTCAACTTTTGCAATTAATCCAGCTATAGAGAGCGAAAAAGGAACGCTAAACCCAAGGTACCCCAAATATAATATCGGTGGATGAATAGCAAGGCCTATATCTTGCAATATCGGATTAAAACCCAGTCCATCTGTTTCAATGCCTGGCATTTTAGTGAAGGGGCTGGATTCAAGTAAAGTGAACAGTAAAAAACAAAAGCAAATCAAGCCTTGGGTGATAAGAGATATTTTTTTTAATTTACTACCATTAGTTCGTTCTGGTGTCATTCCAGTGCTTGACACTGGAATCCAGTTTTTATTATACTGCCATTTGATGTACTCATTTGCAATTAAATTGTCTGGATCCAAGTAGTCAAGCACTGGGATGACAGAAGGTATATAAATATCCATTAGTAATAAATACATGGTGAGCACTAAGGTCCAAAGCAACATAGATCCTTCTTTATTTCCCCAAACACCACAAATCTTGTAGATCAAAGGTTTTGTTGTGTGTGAGTGGTAGTATACGTTTTCAAGTGAAAAATCATTTGTAATGTGGCAGTAGATCAAAATAGCCATTGATGTTGATACACAAAAAAATATGGCAGTGGTAATAAACCGACAAGAACTAAGCGGTAAAAACAAATATGTCAAAGACAATAAGCAGGCTAGCAATAGCAATATATTCCCAAGTTCAGGCATAAAAAATTATAGTTTTTATATAAACAATATTACTGATGACAAGTTAGAAGTTAAAGTGTTAATTGACGCTTACTATTGATGCTATAGCTAAAGTGGCTTAGGTTTACCTACAATTTGAAAAACAACAAATTCGTCATTCCGCTACTCGTTAGCGGAATCTATACCGCGAATGAATCGCGGTATGACGTAGGGAAATCTTTCTTGGGTCAGCTATAGCATAATGCTCCCATAGTTAGCTGTGCTAGTATTAATTAAAAATTAAATATTAAATCTTTATACTTTTATAGATAGCGTTAATATTGAGGTAACATTGTGGGTACAACTAAGATTAGTAAATTTCCATTCAATATAAAAGGTAAAGTGGCAAAACAACATGCCGAACCAATAATCGAAAAAAATCTCTATACTATTTTAGGATTCAAAGATATAGAAGATTTTGAAAATAAGACAAGTAAACTTGTTAATAAAAAAGTTTGGCAATCATTTGTTGACTGCTTTGCAAAAGAAATAGATTATGCAGCAACCGAAGAAGTTGTAAAAAACATCGTTTGTAACATTGCAAAGAGTGATCAAGGTAATGCTTTTACCAAAACTGAACATCTCATATTAAATGAAAAGCAAGATAATAAAAAGAGAGAAAAAGCAATTAGAAAAGCTATTAGTATTTTGAGAAAAATCAATCCAGAAAAAGCCTTTAATGAACTTTCAGTAATAAAAAAACAAGCTGAAGATTTTTTACAAACCGATTTTTGTAAAGCACAGAGTAAATCACTTCAAGGATTTGCTCCCTCTGGTGGACAGCTCTTTGCGGAAACTCTGAAATATATAGAAACACTAGAAAGATTATCCGAAGTAAAAAAAGAAGGGCTAGTTAGAGATTTCTTGTTAAATCATGTTAGTTTATTGAATAAAAAGTATCCTAAATCACAAGGTAAAAGGGAAGATGCTATAACAATACTATCAAGTGATGAGTTGAAGAATTTTTACAATAAAGGTGTAAAAGAAGGAATGTTACAACCAATGGCATCTTACAAAGGATGCAGAAACCTGTATGACAAAATGAACCAGATAAAAAATGAATCCAAAAGTATAATTAAAAGAGAAGAACGGGAAGAAAATTTAAAGAAAATAGATAAGTCGATAATCAGCGCAATTAATGACATAAAAAAACATAGAGAAGCAATCCTTAACTGTAAAGACTTTCAAAATTCTTACATAAAAGAGAAAAAAGAACATCCATTTAGAGGCAACGCATGTCAAAAAATGATTGATATATATCAAGAGAGAATTGTTGGATATCAGGAGAAAATTCGTCAAAACTTAAACCAAATAAAAGCGATATTAAAAAGTGCGCCGCAAGAAATGGATGATGTGGAAGAATTCGAGGAAATAATTGATGATATACATGAAGCAAAGCAGTGTGATGAAATTTTTAATTCAGCTTTAATTTGTTTATCGAACATACAGAATGAGCTAGATATTCAGCTGGAAAATCCTTCAACAGAACTCAGAGCTTCACACATTAACGTTAAAACTGAGCTAACTAGGTGTATGGTCCCAGAGAGTGATGGTATACTATCATCATCATTTAAGGAGTCATTATGGGACAGATATTACATGGGTGCGCCAAAACAACACAGACGATTCGTAGAGCAATACAAAATAGAAAAGAGAGCATAGCAAAACTCTCCAAGCATTATAACCTTAATCCAAAAACTATTATTAAGTGGAGAAAACGTTCATTTACGAAAGATGCTGATATGGGTCCAAAGCATCCAAGATCAACTGTTTTAACGCTAGAAGAGGAAGCTATAATAGTTACATTTCGCAAGTATACACTACTGCCACTAGATGATTGCCTTTACGCTCTGCAGTCTACAATTCCGCATTTGACTCGCTCTAGCTTGCATCGTTGTTTACAAAGACACAACATTAGCAGATTACCAGCTGTTGATGGAGAAGTTAAGTCAAAAAAGAAATTCAAACAATATCCTATCGGTTACTTTCATATTGATATTGCTGAAGTTAGAACTGAGGAGGGCAAATTACATTTGTTTGTTGCTATTGATAGGACATCCAAATTTACCTATGTTGAGTTGTGTAACAGTGCTACAAAACCCATAGCTGCTGAGTTCTTACGTAATTTGATTAGAATTTTACCGTATAAAATCCATACTATTTTGACAGATAACGGTATACAATTTACAAACCAGAAGCGTCATAAGTATGCTTTCCAACATATATTTGATAGAGTTTGCGAAGAGAATGTTATTGAACATCGTTTGACAAAAGTTAGCCATCCTTGGACGAATGGGCAAGTTGAGCGTATGAATAAAACTTTAAAGGATGCTACAGTTAAGAAGTATTACTATCAATCGCACCAGCAACTTAAAGAACACCTTTATAACTTTGTTATGGCTTATAATTATGCAAAGAGACTCAAAACTCTTAAGGGTCTTACTCCTTATGAATTTATATGTTATCAGTGGACACAGTCTCCAGAATTATTTATACTAAATCCACACCATCACACTCTGGGACCATACAACTAGGTTATAAGAACCAAATCTTTAGGATAATGAAAGCACTTTAATTCAAGACAGCTCTTAGTCTGTGTTTTAATTTGGTTGTGTTTTATTAAAAAAACTTTAAATTTATTTTATAATCGATACTCAAATATAATGACTCAAACTTGGGATTTGTTGCAAACAGGGCAAAAGGAAGGCTATAAAATTGCGTATACTAATGCTCGTATTATCGACCCGGAAACTAAACTTGATATAAAAGGTTCATTATTGACTGAAGGGGATAAAATTGTTGACTTTGGTAAATCATTATTTTCAACAAGTGGAGTTGATGAAACAATAGACTGTAAAGGGCTTGTTCTAATGCCAGGCCTTATTGACATTCACGTACATTTTCGTGAACCAGGCCAGGAACATAAAGAAACTATATATACAGGCAGCAAATCTGCAGCTGCGGGGGGAGTTACAACTGTAGTTTGTCAGCCAAACACTGTTCCAGCAATTGATAGCGTTATTTTGGCTAAATATTTGAAATATAGAGCACTTGAAACTTCACATGTAAACGTTGAATTTTACGCTAAAATCACCACTTCGGAAGAACACCTGACTGAAATGGCACTTTTAAAGGAAGCAGGTGCGGTTGGGTTCACCGATGATGGCATGCCAGTTATGAACCCAATGATTATGAGACAGGCGCTGCTTTATTCAAGTATGCTGAATGTTCCTATTGCTCAACATGCAGAAGATTTAAATTTATCTGCTGGTGGCGCAATCAACGAAGGTAAAATTTCTGAAGAATTGGGAGTAAAGGGGATCTTGAGTGCGTCAGAATCGGTTATGGTAAATCGTGATATACTGCTAATGAAGGATATGGAAAATGTGCACTACCATATTCTACATGTCTCTTCAAAAGATTCACTTGATGCTATTAAACGTGCAAAAGATTTGGGATTAAATGTTACGTGCGAAGTAACCCCTCATCACTTCACTTTGACTGAAGATATAGTAAAACAACATGGAGCAATTGCAAAAATGAATCCGCCGCTTCGCACTGAAGAAGATCGTTTAGCTATGGTTGAAGGTTTAAAGACAGGTGTGATTGATTGCATTGCAACTGATCACGCTCCGCATGATCGTAGTTCTAAAGATCTACCACTTGAAAATGCTGCATTTGGTATTGTTGGTCTTGAAACAATGCTGCCCCTTTCACTTGAACTCTATCACAGTGGGCAAATGGGTCTACTTGATGTGCTTGCAAAATTGACATATAAGCCTGCAGATATAATACACATACCACGTGGTCGTATACAAAAAAACCTTGCTGCAGACTTAATTTTAGTTGACCTCAATCATGAATGGGAAATTAAAACTGACAACTTTGCTAGTAAATCAAAGAATTCTCCTTTCGATGGTCGCAAAGTAAAAGGACACGTAGTACGTACTGTTGTGTCCGGCAAAACTATATACTCGCAGAAGAGTTAGTTATCATATCTTATCTATTCCAATTTGTTATCACCAGAATGGGCTAAGTGCACCTAAATTTAAATTAAGAAATCTTACACTGTCTCCGAATAAACACATCCTCTTATCTTTCCCTAATCTGTAAAGTTATTTTGTCTATCAATCTGATTCCAAAACAGCAAAATTATTGTATAATGTTACTTTGAAGTTTTATTTTCAATGCACAAGTTTGCAATACTTTTTTCTATACTGCTTGCAATAGTTGCTTACTACCTAAACAATGAAATCATATTTGAAATAGCAAAGCTATTTAGTGATATCTTTATCAGCTTGCTCAAATTAATAAGCTTACCTCTGGTTTTTTTATCCATAGTTTCCACAATTTCTGGGCTCAAAGACTCAATTGAAATCAAAGTCTTAGTTAAGAAAACACTATTTTATACTCTGCTTACAACTATTATAGCTGCGTTTGTTGCATTATCGTTTTATTTGTTAATAGATCCAGCAAGAAAAAATTTCATAAGTAATACAATAGGGAGTGTTAACAGCAATAACCACAGTTATTTTTCATATTTAAAATCACTCATTCCTTCGAATTTTGTGCAAGTTTTTCTTGAAAATAATATGATTGGTAGTATATTAATCGCTTTTTTGATGGGCGGAGCTATTATTTCACTTTCAAAAGAAAAGCAGGATATATTACATCAAATATTCTCTGCACTTTTTGATACGCTACTTAAAATTGCTCAGGGGTTACTAAAATTCATTCCGCTTGCTGTGTGGTCCTTTATCACATGTTTTTTGCATGAATTAAAAGGTGGTAGCGAGTTCTACAATCTTTTATGGTATTTTGTTTGCATAATGTCTGCAAATTTTGTGCAGGCATTTCTGATTTTACCGCTATTTATGTGGTATAAAGGCATATCACCAATTCAAACGCTGAAAGGGGTTATGCCAGCACTCACACTTGCGTTTTTTTCTAAATCATCCAGTGCAACATTGCCAACAACTATAGAATGTGTGCAGAACAAGCTAAAGGTGCCAAAGAAATTGTCGTCTTTTATTTTACCAATATGCACAACAATTAATATGAATGCATGTGCTGCATTTATACTAATCACTGTAATGTTTGTTGCAGAAATGAACGGATACGTATTTTCCTTAAGCGAAATGTTGATATGGATTTTTTTAGCTACAGGGGCTGCAATTGGTAACGCTGGAGTGCCGATGGGGTGCTATTTTATGGCAACCAGTTATCTCATGTCGATGAATGTTCCTCTGCATATTATGGGACTGATTTTGCCTATTTATACAATCATCGATATGTTTGAAACTGCAATAAATGTGTGGTCTGATGTTTGTATCACTCAGATAATTAATAAAGAATGTAATAGTGAAACTTAAAAAATGATATTAGACGAAAATAACCTAATAATAAAAGAATTTAAAGAAGCAGAAGCAATTTTGCATGGGCATTTTGTTTTATCATCCGGGCTGCATAGTGACACATACATACAGTGTGCGAAGATTTTTGAAAATCCAAGCAGAGCCATGAAAGTTTGCGCATTATTAGCAGATAAAATAAAAAAAGAATTAAATAGCTCCATAGATTTAATATTATCTCCTGCAATTGGTGGAATAATTGTGGGTTATGAGATTGGCAGGCAGCTTGGAATAAAGACAATGTTTTGCGAGCGCGTTAATGGCAAGTTTGAATTACGCCGTGGATTTGAAATTAAAAAAGGTGAAAAAATATTACTTATTGAGGATGTGATAACCACAGGTAAATCTTCGCTTGAAGCAGTGGAATGTGCAGAAGGGGAAGGAGGTAAAGTTGTTGCTGAAGCTTCTTTGATAAAGAGAAATAGTGAAACGAAACTGCCTTTTCCTGTCATATCTTTGATTGAACTGAACATCAAAAACTACAGCGAGGAAGAACTTCCAAGTGAATTAAAACAACTACCCATAAAAAAACCTGGGAGTAGAGAATATTTAACAAAGTAATCCTATAATATCTTGGAAGCACAGCACAGCTTTAGTTATTTACTCTAAGTGTATTTTATGTATACTTATTACTAAATTAATTTTGAAATGATAGAAAATGAACGAATTTAAATCGATCCGTAATATAGCAATAATCGCACACGTTGACCACGGTAAAACTACTTTGCTTGATAACATGTTAAAACAAAGTGGTACGTTCCGCGAGAATCAAGAAGTTCAAGAGCGAGTTATGGATAGTGGCGACCAAGAACGTGAGCGCGGAATTACAATACTTGCAAAGTGCACATCAATAATGTGGGGCGATGAAAAGATCAATATTATTGATACGCCAGGGCACGCGGACTTTGGTGGGGAAGTGGAAAGGGTATTGTGCATGGCAGATGGTGTGTTGCTGCTGGTTGATGCTGCAGAAGGTCCAATGCCACAAACAAAATTTGTGCTCTCAAAAGCACTAAAAGCAAATTTGAAGCCAATTGTGATAATCAATAAGGTTGATCGACCAGACAGCAGAATTGATGAAGTACTAAATGAAATATATGAGTTATTTTTTAACCTTGATGCAACTAACGAGCAGCTAGATTTTCCAGTGTTGTATGCTTCAGGTAGAAATGGTTGGTGTGCTAAGGAGCTTTCCGATGAAAGAAAAGATTTAAGCCCATTATTTTCAACGGTTATAGATTATATAAAACCTTCTGTTTATGATCAAAATGCCCCTTTTGCTATGTTAGTCACTCTACTTGAGTCTGATAAGTTTCTTGGCAGAATATTGACAGGAAAGGTTTATCAGGGCGTTGCAAAAGTCAATTCAGATCTTAAGGTGCTTGACCTCGATGGTAAAGTAATTGAACGAGGAAGATTAACTAAGTTGCTCTCATTTTCTGGCTTGAAACGTATTCCAGTAGAACAAGCTGTGGCGGGAGACATAATTGCAATTGCAGGACTTGAGGAAGCTTCGGTTTCAGATACTATAGCAGCACCAGAAGTTACAACTGCAGTAAGCTCAACTCCAGTTGATCCGCCGACAATGGCGATTACTCTGAGCGTTAATGATTCACCTTTTGCTGGGCAAGAAGGTACAAAGCTTACTTCAACTGCTATAAAGGATCGTTTATATGCGGAAGCAGAAACAAATGTTGCAATTACTGTGACTTTGGCACCAAGCGGTGAAGCGTTTGAAGTAGGCGGACGCGGTGAGTTGCAGCTTGGAGTGTTAATTGAAAATATGAGAAGGGAGGGTTTTGAGCTTTCGGTATCACGCCCTCGTGTGTTATTTAAAGAAGAAGGCGGTAAAAAACTTGAACCTATAGAGGAAGTAGTAATTGATGTAGATGATGAATATAGTGGAATCATCATGGAAAAACTCAGCTTCCGTAAAGGTGAAGTAACTGACATGAGACCTTCTGGTAATGGCAGGACAAGATTAACGTTTTTAGTGCCATCAAGAGGATTAATCGGTTATCAAGGAGAGTTTTTAACTGATTCTCGTGGCACAGGCATAATTAACCGTTTATTTCACAGTTATGCTCCACATAGAGGTCCAATTTCTGGAAGGCGCAATGGAGTTTTAATTTCTACAGATAAGGGTGAGGCTGTGGCATATGCAATTTTCAATTTGCAAGACAGGGGAATTATGTTTATTAAGCCACAGGATAAGGTATATTGTGGCATGGTTGTCGGCCAGCATAGCCGTGACAATGATTTGGAGATAAATGTGTTAAAGGGTAAGCAATTAACAAACGTAAGAGCTTCAGGTAGTGATGAAGCTATAAAGCTCACTCCACCAAAGATAATGACACTGGAGGATATGATAGCGTATATAGATGATGATGAATTGGTGGAAGTAACTCCAAAATCTATACGTTTACGCAAGAAATTCCTTGATCCAAATGAACGTAAGCGTGCAGGAAGGGCAAAGAATAAGGAGTAATCAGAGGTTGAACATTTGCGAAAAATAGTGTATAATTATTCGTCTCCTAATTGTATTTAATTATGGCCTTTTCGAAATTTCTCGATCCAAAAAACAATTTCGCGTTCAAGAGAATATTTGGCACTGAGAAAAATAAAGATATTCTCATTCACTTTCTCAATGATATATTGGGCTTCGCTGGCAAAGATGAAATAGAAGAAATAGAATTTCTCAGCACTATCATGGATGCTGAGATTGCCTCTAAAAAACAAAGTATTGTTGATGTTTTCTGTACTGATTCTGCTGGAACCCAGCTAATTATTGAAATGGTGCGACCTGAAAGTCTTCGGTCATATTGTTTAAAAGGAGAGGAATTCCTTCAGAAAGAAACTAAAAGAGTTCTAAAACTTATTAAACCAGATGTTTTGCCATCTGAGTCTACGCATCAGTGCGAATCGGGTAACCGGTTGGTGCCAAGCGATGCGGACAATGAACCTCCTCTTGAAAAAGAAGATGCTCAATCGTGAAAGGAGCATAAACTACAAGCATCATGTGGTTGGAGAGCTAGGCTTAGTGGTATGGTGAACGTAAGTGAAGCTTCATAAGTATCGTAACGATTAAAGAGCTAAAGATGCTGATAAGCTCCGACCAAAAGGTAATGTGACATTTTTCATTTCTGGATGTACGCAAATCACCGGTATAGAGAAGTCACCTAACCCACTGTTGTATGACAGAAGGAACAGGGTAAGCCTGTATTTCCGCCTATATGGCAAGCAAACCGCAAGGAACGCTGATGAAAATGCAGGTAAAGGATAATGGAGAAAGCGAATGCCATTTTGTAACGAAATGTATAGAATTTGTAACATTAATTCGCGTGAAAACGAGCAGATTTCCATTTGGTCCCTCGTGACAAGAAACTTTGTTAACCACTTGAGGTAGAGAAGCAGATGACCTTACCCACAGAAATGATGAAGAAATTAGGAATATTTTTTACAAAAAGGACAATACTAACAAAAGAACTTTATTCTATTTAGAATATAAAGTTACAATAAATTTTCCTGTCATCTCCAAATAAATTACATTAACTTAGTATTGTATATTGTTAATAACTTAAATAATACAACCATTTTCAGCAACAAAAACCAAAGGTCTTGAGATACAAGATATTTGTATGGTTACTATGATAGTTCCTTTTTTAAGAAAGTTTTAAATTTCATACCTAACAATAAACAACTTTAGGTTTAAATTTATGAAATCAGTTGTTATATACATCAGCAAATACGAATTTAACTGGTGTTATGGACTTAAATAAATTTACCGAAAAAGCAAAAAGTCTAATTCAAAGTGCTCAAATGAAAGCGTTGGGAGCTGGGCATCAGATTTTTATGCCTGAGCATTTACTAAAAGTGATGCTTGAAGATGAATCAGGTTTAGTTCAGGATTTGATAAACGCTTGTGGTGGAAGTGTGCAAAGTATTTCTGATGCTGTGGATAGCGCAATAAAAAAGTTGCCAGTAATTGAAGGTCCAGGAAGTGGTGGCCTTCAACTTTCAAGAGAAATAGCAAAAGTTTTTGAAGATTCAATTGGTATTGCAAGAAGAAATAAAGATTCATTTGTTGCTGTTGAGCGTTTACTACAGGGCCTCACTGCACAAAAAGATGATACTGTAGGCAAAATTCTGGCAGAGAATGGTGTGACTCTACAAAAACTGAACTCAGTTATTGCAGAAATGAGACAAGGCAGCAGTGCAGACTCGCCAAACAGTGAGGAAAAATTAAACGCGGCAAAGAAATATACAAAAGATGTTACAGAGCTTGCTATGCAAGGAAAGCTTGATCCTGTAATTGGTCGTGATGAAGAGATCAGAAGAACTATGCAGGTATCACTGAGGCGGACAAAAAATAATCCAGTGCTGATCGGTGAACCTGGTGTTGGAAAAACTGCAATAGTTGAGGGGCTTGCAAATAGAATTGTTGCAAACGATGTGCCACTTGGTTTGCATGATGCAAAGGTCTTAGCTTTGGATCTTGGAGCACTAATTGCTGGCACTAAGTTTAGAGGAGAGTTTGAGGAAAGGTTAAAAGCAGTGATTAATGAGATTTCGAGAGCGGAGGGAAAAATTATATTATTCATCGATGAATTGCACACTTTAGTTGGAGCAGGAGCAACAAGTGGTGCAATGGATGCCTCGAATCTGCTGAAGCCTGCTCTTGCGCGTGGAGAAATTCGCTGTATAGGAGCCACAACTTTAGATGAATATCGTCAGCATATAGAAAAAGATCCTGCACTTGCAAGGCGTTTTCAGCCTGTGTTTATTTCTCAACTAACTGAAACTGATACCATTTCAATACTCAGGGGTTTGAAGGAAAGATATGAGGTGCATCATGGTATAAGAATTACAGACGGTGCAATAATTGCTGCTGCAACGTTGTCCAATAGATATATAACAGATAGGTTTTTACCTGATAAAGCAATTGATTTGATTGATGAAGCAGCAAGTAGGGTGAGAATTGAAATGGATAGCAAGCCTGAAGTTATTGATGAACTTGAGAGAAAGGTTATACAGCTAAAGATTGAAGCAGAGGCTTTAAAAAAAGAAAGTGATGAAAATTCTAAACAGCGTTTAAAAAAGATAAATGAAGAGATCGAAAATCTAAACAGTAAATTTGCTGACTTGAACAGCAAATGGCAGATGGAAAAGAATAAAATAGCTAGAATACAAGAAACAGCCGAAAAATTAGATAACGCTAGAAAAGAGCTGGAATTGGCTCAGCGGAGTGGAAATTTAGGAAAAGCAGGAGAGCTGATGTATGGTGTGATCCCTCAGCTTGAGAATGAATTAAAAAATCAGGAAAAGGTTACTGATAGTTTCTTAAAGAAAGAAGTGACTGGAGATGATATTGCAAACATTGTTTCAAAGTGGACGGGAATTCCAGTTGATAATATGATGCATAGTGAAAAGGAAAAACTCCTTAACATGGAGAATGAAATAGGAAGAAGAGTAATAGGGCAGAAAGATGCAATAGAAGCGATAAGTAATGCAGTTAGGCGCTCCCGCTCTGGGGTGCAAGATACCAACAGGCCTTTTGGTTCATTTTTATTTTTAGGTCCAACTGGAGTTGGTAAAACTGAACTTGCGAAAGCCTTAGCTGAATTTCTGTTTGACGATCAATCAGCGCTTCTGCGTTTTGATATGTCAGAATATATGGAAAAACATTCTGTTTCAAAGTTAATTGGCGCGCCTCCAGGGTATGTTGGCTATGAACAAGGTGGCAGATTAACTGAAGCAGTGAGGAGAAGACCATATCAGGTAATCTTATTTGATGAGATAGAAAAGGCAAATCCAGATATATTTAATCTATTGCTGCAAATCTTGGATGAGGGGAGACTCACTGATAGTCATGGCAAATTGATTGATTTTCGCAATACCATACTGATTTTAACTTCTAATCTTGGTGCTGAGATAATGCTAAAGGGGATTGCTGAGTCTGTAAAAGATGAGGTAATGCAGATAATTAAATCAACATTTCGTCCAGAATTTTTAAACAGACTGGATGAAATTATTATATTTCACAGTTTAACCAGAAATGACATCTATAAAATTATAGATGTTCAATTTTCTTATTTACAAAAAACACTTGCTAAGCGTAAACTGAGTATAAGTTTGTCGCAGGAAGCTAAAGAACTAATAGCACAAACTGGCTATGACCCTGAATATGGAGCAAGGCCCCTAAAAAGGGTGATACAAGAGTGTATTCAAAATAATTTAGCTAAATTAGTTTTATCGGGGAAAGTAGTAGAAAATGATGAACTAATAGTGTACGCTCTTGATAATGAAATCTTAGTTAAAAAGGTTTAAGTTCACTGTGTATTTTTGTTAAAAAAAATGTGTATAGATCATAATGTTGACACTGAGTCTTTATTTAAGTTAGCTGATCAAGAAAATCAGCAAGATAAAGAAAAAATTAAAAAATTTATTAAGTATTTTTATAGTTTTGTTTATAAAAGCGACCTAAAAGCCAATGATAAGTTTTTGCTATATATTGTAAACGATGCTTACAATTTTGTTTCTCAAAAAGAGAAAGATGAAAGTAAGTTAGTAGTAAGTAATATAGATGATATACCAGGAATAGAAGGCGATTTTACCACGATTAAGATAACAAACGATGATATGCCATTTTTGGTTGACTCCGTTATTACAACTATTAAGTCGCACGATTTAACCATATGCTATTACAGCAACAGCATAATTAACATTAAAAGAAAAGATGGCCTAATAGATGAGATTTACCCTTTGGAAGAAAGTAATGGAATAAAAGAGTCAGTTATATATGTAATTATCAAAGGTATAAGTGACAGTTTTGTTGATACATTAAAAGAATCTCTACAAAAAACGCTGAAAGCAGTTAATTGTGTTGTGAAAGATTGGCACTTAATGCTTAAGAAACTTGATGAGGCAAGTCTTTCTGTCATCCCAGTACTTGATACTGGGATCCAGGAAAAGGACACGTGGATTCCAGTGTCACGCACTGGAATGACACCAGACCGAAATCAAGAGCAAAAAGATTTTCTAGTTTGGTTAAAGAATAATAATTTTGTATTTCTAGGTTATCAAGAATATATTGCTGGTAAAGATGAAAAACTCGTCTGTGATGGCAAAAAGGACCTTGGCCTGATGAGAGTAGGTCAAAGTACGTTGATTCCTTCTGCAAACCTTGATTCCCTATACATATTGAGATCAGATCTAATCTCAATAGTCCATCGGCGTACATACATGAATTGTATAGGAGTAAAAGAATTTGATGACCAGGGTAATGTAGTAAAGGAACGGCGTTTTTTCGGGCTATTTACTTCTGTAGCGGAGGTCCAAGATATTCGAACTATTCCAATAATAAAAGATAAAGTTAAAGTTATAGAAAAAAATGCAGGATTTGTAACCGGGGGCCACAACAATAAAGCTTTGATTTCTATTTTGCAAGTGTTCTCTTGTGATGAATTATTCCAATCAAATGAAGACGAATTATTTAAAATTTGCATTTCGATCATGTCTCTTGCGATTAGGCCAAGGGTCAGATTATTTTTAAGAAGAGTCGGGGATTTTATTAGTTGCATAGTGCTGATACCGATGCGTTATGCTAGCGCTAGGCTAATGTTCAAGATACGTGACATATTGAAGGATGAGACAAGTGCAGGAAGTTCAGATATTTATAACAATCACATTATCAATGAATATGATTTGATGAAATTGCATGTAGTGCTAAAGACCAAAAATGCTAGCGTTCTTGATGATGAAGTTTTGCGTATCGAAAACAAATTAAGAAACATTACAGAAAAGTGGGAAGATCGTTTTATAGACAATTTATACAATACTTTTAGCACTGTTGAGGATATATTCATCCGTTATTGCAAGGCATTTCCAATAAGCTATCAAGAGAGTTTCGAACCTCATGACGCATATTACGATATGAAAAAATTGGAGATAGTGAGGAAGAAAGGAGTTAGCGAGGTCGATTTAAGACTTACTCGTGATAATCTTAATTATCAATTAAAGGTTTATACTCCAAACAATGGAGGCCTTGAATTATCGAAGATATTAAGGATCACTAAGAATTTGGGAGCTAAAATTCTATCTCATAATGGCTATTACATAGAAATTAACGGTGGAATATGGATACACCATTTTGTGTTGTCAAGAGTCGATGAATTAATAGACAACATTACTCTAAAAGAGCAATTTGAAATAACACTTGCGAAAGTGTTTAGCAAGGAAATTAAAAATGACTATTTCAATAGTTTGATCATTATTGCTGGGCTCAAGTGGAAGGAAGTGCTTCTGATTAGAGCGCTAAGTGCCTATCTAAAGCAGACGTCATTTAACTACAATCCAGAATATATCCAAAAGGTAGTCTCAGAGCATCCAAAAATAGTAAAGTATTTGATACAACTATTTCATGCAAGATTTGATCCTAACATAGACATTGATAGAGCAGAAACTACGGACATTGTCAGAGAAAAAATTGAGGAACTTCTAAAAGAGATCAGCAATGTTTCACATGATTACGTTTTGCGCTCGATATTTAACTTGATAATGGCTATTTTAAGGACCAGTTATTATCAAGACGATAAACCATATTTATCTACAAAATTTGACTCAAGTAAAATAAATGGTTTACCTGATCCTCGTCCGTATCGTGAATTGTATATTTATTCAAACCTTTTTGAGGGAATACATCTAAGAGGAGGGAAATTAGCCCGTGGTGGCTTAAGGTGGTCGGATAGGACGGAAGATTTTCGCACTGAAGTTTTGGGGCTCATGAAAGCTCAGATGACAAAAAATGCGGTTATTGTCCCTGTTGGTGCAAAGGGTGGGTTTGTAATAAAGCAAGCTTATAAAGATAAGAATATTTTAAGAGAGAAAAGTGTTGAGTGCTATAAGAGTTTTATCAGAGGAATGCTTGATATTACTGATAACGTGGTTGATGGTAAAATAATTCCACCAGAGAATGTGATTAGGTATGATGAAGACGATCCATACTTGGTGGTTGCGGCAGATAAAGGCACTGCTTCATTTTCTGATTATGCCAACCAAATAGCCTCTGAGTATAATTTTTGGCTTGGTGATGCATTTGCATCTGGTGGATCAGCAGGTTATGACCACAAAAAGATGGGTATCACAGCAAGAGGTGCATGGATTGCAGCACAGAGGCATTTTTGGAAAATGAATAAGGATATTTACCAAGATGTAACTGTAATTGGGATTGGAGATATGGCTGGCGATCTATTTGGAAACGGTATGCTGCTTTCAAAAAATATACATTTAATCGGCGCATTTAACCATATGCATATTTTTATTGATCCAAATCCTGATGCAGGAAAGAGTTTCACAGAGCGTAAGCGTCTTTTTGAATTACCATTTTCAACTTGGATGGATTATAACAAAGATTTGATTTCTCAGGGTGGCGGGGTATTTGAGCGTAGCAGCAAGCAAGTAAACATTTCTCAAGAAATGAAAAAATGCTTTGGTATAACAGAAGATACGTTATCTCCAAGCGACTTAATTAGATATCTGTTGAAAGCAAAAGTGGACTTCATATGGAACGGAGGAATCGGCACGTTTGTTAAGGCAAAGAGTGAAAGTCATAGCATGGTCGGTGACAAAGCAAACGATGAATTAAGAGTAAACGGTAAGGATATTAGAGCTTCTATGTTTATAGAAGGCGGAAATTTGGGATGCACACAGCTTGGAAGAATAGAATATGCTGAAAGAGGTGGATATATCAATACAGATTTTGTTGATAATTCAGCCGGAGTGATATGTTCGGATCTTGAAGTTAACATTAAGATTGCATTTGTTTCAGCTATGAAAGCAGGGGGTATTTCTTTAGAAAAAAGGAATGAAATACTGGCAAGTATGGTGGATGAAGTTGCATCCAAGGTGCTTGAGAACCACAACAGAATTGAAACAAAAGCATTACTTCTTGAGTGTTTGCAAGCTAAAGAGAGATTGGAGCAGGACCACAGGTTACTGCTCAGTTTAGAAAAATCTGGGCTGTTAAACCGAAGCGTAGAATTTCTTCCAGCTGACGAAGAGGTAGCAAGGATGTTAACCGGTGCAGAAGGTTTCAGTTCTCCTCAGCTTTCTATTCTAATATCTTATGCTAGAACAGCAATAAAAAATAAAATTATACATTCCGATCTGCCTGAAAAAGATCTTATATCTAATGACTACTTGCTAGGTTATTTTCCTAAAAAGATGTTAACAGAGTTTAAGGATTTCATATTAAAACACCAACTTCGTAGAGAAATTATCTCCACTTGCATTGCAAATGATGTTGTAAATAGGATGGGCTGTATATTTATTAATAATTTAGTTGAGAATACTGGAATTAAGGTACACGAAGCAGTTAACATATATATCGTTGTTAACCACCTATATGATTTAAATAACCTGTGGCAGAAAATTGATGAATTGGATGGAAAAATTGATATTAACTCATACTTGCAAATAGTGAGAAATGTGCAGAAATTTATTGGCAGAGTATCGTTTTGGTTAGTAAAAAATCTTAGCTTTGTAGAATTGGATGATGTTACAAAATTTAAAGATGCAATTGAAACTTTAGGCCATGATGTTTTAGATGAACACCTGTTAAAGGTCTATAATCATGGATACACTTCTTTAGTGGAACTTAATATAGATAAAGATCTAGCAAAAAAAATTGCTGACCTGTGCGTTCTTACTTATGCACTGGATATTATATCTGTTGCTGAACAGACATCTTTGTCCATTCTTGATGCTGGTAAAATATACTTTGAGTTAAAGTCGCTGTTAAGATTCGATCTGATTAGAACAATTGCCATCAAGATGAAAAGCCGCTCTTCTTATTGGGATCGCAGCTTAGTTAATGATTTATTAGACGATTTAAGCAATTACCATCACAAGCTAGCTGTTAAAGTCATAAAAGCTACTGATAACCCCGAAGATAAGGTTCAAACCTGGGCTTGTAATGATAAGGACTACATAGAACGTTATAATAGTTTTTTAGATGAGATGGTTGCTTCTAAACTTGATTTAAGCAAATTAATATTTATAATCAGAAGGATTAAAGTACTTGCTTCATAGGAAAATGTTCAATATAGGTCTTTCAGAAATTTTAGTTGTAGCTTTAGTGAGCATAATTGTTCTTGATAAAAATAAGGTACCTGTATTTATTGATTTTATTAAGACTATATATAGGTATTTTATAATTGCAAAGTCAAAAGCCAAAAGGTTATTGAAGGATGCCGGAATTGAAGACTTATATAAAGAGTGTAATACTGAGAAAGTAAATTACATAGTTGGTAAAAATGGTAAGCTTTATCCTACTTACGATATAGATAATACATCTAAAGATAATGACAGCGAAGATTCTGGTAGTAGATGATGTACTATCTAATGTCAAGCTTTTAGAAGCTCGACTAAAAGCAGAGTACTATACGGTTATCGTAGCTCATGATGGTGAAGAAGCTATAGATTTAGTAGCAAAGCAACAGCCTGATATTATATTACTTGATATCATGATGCCAAAGATGAATGGCTTTCAAGTTTGTAAGGAGCTAAAAAGTGATCCCTTGACAACCCATATTCCAATAATTATGGTAACTGCACTGCATGACACTCATGATAGAGTGCAAGGTATTAATGCTGGCGCGGATGATTTTCTGACTAAACCAATAAACGAAACTGCTTTATCTGCACGAATTAAGTCTCTCACGCGCTTAAAAATGATTATAGATGAATTGCGTTTAAGAGGAGAAACCAACGCTGAGATTGGTGGAGTCGCAGGAAACAGTATTATGGATTATTCTAATCAGATTTTTGATGCTAACATACTTGTTGTAGATGAGGATGTTCATCAAGCAGAGCAAATATATAATGTACTAAAGCAACGCTTTAGGTCAATTAAAATACTGAGTGATCCAATAGAGGCATTAAAGGTTGGTATTAAGGATAATTACGACTTGATCATTTCTGATATGCAGTTTTCAAAAACTGACGGCTTGCGTTTGTGTTCTGGGTTTCGTAGTAAGGTGGAAACACGTTATACACCAATTCTAATTCTTTCTGAGGATTATGATAAAAACAATTTAGTAAAAGCACTTGATGTAGGTGCTAATGATTATTTAACAGTACCTTTGGATGAGGGTGAGTTAATAGCAAGGGTTAATTCGCAAGTGAAACGCAAAAGATATCAAGATGCCTTGAGAATGAATTTATTTAATAATGCGGAAATGTCTATAAAGGACCCATTAACTAACTGTTATAATAGAAGATATTTTGATGCACACTTAAGAAACATTGTTAAGGACTCTGTGGAAAAGGATAGAAGGTTGTCTCTTATGATACTTGATATAGACTATTTTAAGATAGTGAATGACAGTTTTGGGCATAGTGCTGGAGATGAACTTTTAAAGCAAATACAGAAAAGAATTTCTGAAAATATCAGAGTGACAGATTTACTAGCTAGGTTTGGTGGTGAGGAGTTTGTTGTTGTAATGCCAGATACCAATGTATCAGATGCGTATACTATTGCGGAGAGAATACGAAAAATTATTGCTAAAGAACCTTTTGTACTTGCGGATAAAAATACAACCCATAATGTAACTGTGAGCATTGGAATTGCAGAAATGCAAGGATCTGACTTTGATGATATTAAAAAATTTATAGTACGTGCCGACAAATATTTATATAAAGCAAAAAACAGTGGTAGAAATAGAGTGGTTACTGGCTATAGCTAAAGTGGCTTAAGTTTACCGACAACCGTCATTCCGCTACTCGTTAGCGGAATCTATGCTGAGATACCGCGCACAACTGTACGAACGTTGTAGTTTGGGAGCAATTCCCACCAGTGGGATGTCATCCCAGTGCCCAGACACTGGGATCCAGCTTCTATGCAACTTAATTAAAAACGTTTGTTTTAGCGTAAGACAACTACCTTTAGCTCATCAACTCAGTTATAAGCAAAATTTCTGGATTCCAGTGTCAAGCACTGGAATGACACCATTTGCTGTGCAATTTACCTTCAAAAATAGACTTCTTTCGAAACTAGGATAAAGTAGTAAAAATAGTAATTTTGAGGTAAGGAGAAATGAAGTATGAAATAGTGAAAGAGCTCGATAAAGGGGAGTTTCGTCGACTAACAGGAGTAAAGAGATCAACATTTAACAAAATGGTAGGGATTTTATGTGAAGAGAATAAAAAAAAGAAAGCCAAAGGAGGAAGGAAAAATAAGCTAAACGAGGAGAATATGCTGCTCATGGTATTAGAATACTTACGAGAATACCGTACATATTTTCACATAAGTCAAAGTTATGGAGTAAGTGAAAGTACGGCATATAAAACTGTAAAATGGGTAGAGGATACTCTAATACAACACCCAGATTTCGCATTGCCAGGACGAAAAGAACTCCTAAAAAGCGACGTGGAATATGAGATTCTGGTGATTGATGCAACGGAAACACCTGTAGAGAGACCAAAAAAAAGCAGAAAAGATTTTATTCAGGAAAGAAGAAAAAACATACGCTAAAAACCCAAATAATTGCAGAAAAGAAGAGCAAGAAAATTATTTGTACGTCATTTTCAAACGGGAGAAAGCATGACTTTCGGCTTTTCAAGGAGTCAAAAGTGCATGTATCAGAAGGTATAAAAGTTTTAGCCGATGCTGGCTATAGAGGTTTTCAGAAAATTCACAAAAATGTCGAGTTGCCACACAGAAGGATGAAAAAGAGTCCCTTAATTAAGGAAAAAAAGGTAGAAAATCGGGAGCTAGCAAGCAAAAGAGTAGTAGTTGAGAATGTAATTGGTCTGTTAAAAAGATTCAAAATTATTGCAGACAGATACCGCAATCGGAGAAAACGTTTTGGCTTGAGATTCAATTTTATAGCAGGAATTCACAATTTTGAGCTGTCTATATGAGTTTCGAAAGAGGTCTAATGAATGTTTGTACAGCTATGGAATGAATCGCGGTATGACGTGTTGCTTGGGTTAGCTATAGATTTCTGAAATGATTTCAAAAAAATGATAACTAAGATTAAAGCGACAACATGAGGTTTCTCAGCTCTGGAAATTTCACATTTAACTGCAAAAATAGATACTTATTTAAAAAATATCCTGTGACTTTCAGTCCTAACTGAAATTCTTGGAATGAGTAGCTGTTTTGTAGGGTATTATTGTATACATCATGCAACATTTGTGGAAAAGGTAGGAGTTTATCTGCATAATAATCTCCTACTTTTTTTGACACTGCTCTACCAGTTTTTGGAGAAATAAATTGCAGATTTTCCTTAACACCTGTTACAGCGCATTTGGATAAGTCTAACTTGAATCCCAATTGCGTAAGAAGCAGAAGCTCTAAGTTAAGATAATGGCTTTGCCAAGACTGATTGTTGTGTTTAATTACATCGATGAAATATCGAAAATTGTCATACAGCATGGCACAGGGTTCACTTTCTGGAAGCACTTTTTCTAAAATAGAGGAGAAAGAAACAATAGTAATGCTTTTTAACCTATCTTGAAAGAAATGATGGAATGGAGATTCGATTAATTCGCACTTAAAAAAACCTAGATTTTCAGGTAACTTAGCACTCCATTCTGCATGTAATAGATTACTTATCTGAAACTTATAATTGCTATTGTTTGTTAGCTTAGTTAATCCCCTGCGCTTTCCATGATTTTTTGTAAACAGAGAAAGAATTAAGTTTTTATCGCCGTATTTTTTAGCAGCTATAATGATGCCTTCATCTTTCCATCTCATTTAGAGTGTATTGACCGTATGATATATAGGATAGTGCACCTAGAGCGTGTAATCCATAAAAATCACTTACTCCGTTACTGTTTGCTTCCAAAGTTTCAAGGCTATGAGAGAGTAAGTTATTGGCTGCCACTCTTCTTCCTGAGCCTGATGCATTTCATACTGAGCTTTTGGTTTGCTAAATAATTGTTTGAATGATTTTAGTAACATTACTTTTCCTCGTCTGAAATTTTGGATAATTCAGCTTCTAATTCTTCTATCGTCGGTAAAGCTGTTTTTATGTTCTCTGGTAGATTTTCAGTTATTCGATATTCTGCTAGCCCTATTGGCTTGTTCATGTCTCGGAGTGTATATTTAGCAAGTACATCGTCTTTAGATTTACATAAGATTAACCCTATAGAAGGTTGATCTGTCGAGTGCTTCAGTAAATCATCAACTGCAGAAAGATAAAAATTCATTTTACCAGCATATTCCGGCTTAAAATCCTTATCTTTTAGTTCAATCACTACGAAGCAACGTAACTTTAAATGATAGAATAATAAATCAATATAAAAGTCTTTATTACCAACATCTAAATGAAATTGTCTACCAACAAATGCAAATCCTTCACCGAGTTCTAACAGAAATTTTTCCATATGCCCTACGAGTCCTTTTTCTACTTCTCTTTCATGAGCATCCTTACCTATACTTAAAAAATCAAAAATATACGGATCCTTAAGAGTTTGATTTGCTAGATCTGATGTTGGATAAGGCAGTTTTTCTTTAAAATTTGTAATTGCTTTACCTTGCCGTTTATGAAGGCCAAGTTCTATCTGCATCACCATAATGTTACGTATGTTCAATAGCTTTTTTTACATAAAATAATCTTATTTCATGACTTTCTATTTTTTCCAAAAGAGTGATATTGTGATACCAAGTTAATTGTGCAAGAGGCTCCTGCACAAATTCAACATCAGGATATTCTTCGGCAAACTTACGCATATACTTCAGATTTCTCATGCTAAAGCCTTTCATTTCTGGAAATGTACTTCTCAAATCCTTACTTAATTGATCAATTACCTTAGCTCCCCAGGTATGTTCTTTTTGGCGTTTTAGGACCTCTGTACCAATATGGTGGTAAAGCAAAATAAGCTTACTATTTACTGCAAGTGCTGCTTTATAACGGTTTGTTGCAATATGATCCTTCAATTGCTCTAAAAATTCTGTATATTCTTTTGCTATAATTTTTGTCATACGGTTCCTTTTAATCCATTATACAATTCCTTTGTCTGTCGAGAAGACAATCTTTCGCTTGCCTTCAGCTTTGAAGGGATTCCTTATTGACTTCAAACTCGTCCATCAACTAAAATATATTGACTTTACGTGCAATATTAGCTTTAAACCAGTAAAACAAGCTGCTTAACATATGCGTTTTTTCTATTCGAATTATATTCTTTTTTTGTCTTTATGTTGTTTTTTGCTTTTTTCGTTATCTTCAACAAAAGCCCAAACGAATGATACGTTAGCTGTTCCTATACCACAAAGGAAAAAAGAAATAGTTGAGCACACTGTTGTAGCACAACCGAGGCAAATTATCGAAATGCAAGAAGAAGTCATTATTAACGAGGGTAAAGAATTCATTCCAATTCCAAAAAGAAAAAAAAGTGTAGAGAAAAAACTAAGAAGGGATGTTAGAGGGGCAAAAAATGAAATAGGAAACGAAAAAAGCGTTGAGAGCAAAAAGGATGAATTAGTTGTAACAGAAATTATTAACTCTATAAGAGAAAAGCTCACAAAATGCTGGAGCATTCCTGAAAGCATAGCTTACAAAGAAAATTTTAATATAAAAATTAACTTATTGTTATCCAGTCAAGGCGAGATAATTATGGCGGATGTAGCAGACAGTGATTCCTATCGAAATAATCCACTTTTCAGGTCGATAGCAGATAATGCAATGCGTGCAGTATATAAATGTAGCCCATTGACCGGCTTGCCTACTCAGCACCACCACATTTGGCGTGAAGTAACACTAGATTTTATTCTATAGCTAAAGTAATTCTATAATTTAATAAGCCCACTGTATCCGTTCAGGATAGCAGCAAGGTAGTATAACCATAGAGTAAAAGTGAGTTTACAACAAATGGTGTCATCCCAGTGCTTGACACTGGGATCCAGTTTTCTTTACAAATTCACCAAAAGTGCTTCATTCTATAACGCAAAACCCATACTTACCAAACCCAATGCATTACTTGCAATTAAGTTTCCTGGATCCAAGTAGTCTGGGCACTGCCGTCATAAAGGAACTAGTGTCAGCTACTTTCATGACACCCTTCTGGTAGGCCCAAATCTCAATGTTCGTACAGTTATGGAATGAACCGCGGTATGACGTAGGAAGATCTGAGCAAACTTTCAATCAGAAACAGCCAAAGATCTCTCTAAGATGTCAGTTTCTTTTGTATCTTCAACTTTACCGTCCTGGTCGAATGAAATTTGCAGAGACTTACTACTATACTTCCTTTTTCCTAAAAAATTGGCTTGTTTAATTTTATATGAGACATAGTACCAAACATTGTCATCGAACTTTGATACTAATGTTGGTGATCCTAAAGTGTGAACCACTTTTTCTTTATCGTCACCTACTTTTATCTTGCTCCACAATTCAACACTAATGCCAGGAGCTCCGTGATTGTGAATAGTGTGAGTGCAGCTCACTGTAAATAATAAAATAAAAGATATTAATACTCGCATTTCTGTTGATAAATTACTTGAAGCTATAATACACTAATAAATTATCTGCCGTCAAATTTCAAAAAAGTTAAATTGACTGATTCTCAATATCACTTAATATAATATTTACTTTAGAAAATAATAGGTGTCTTATGTCATTGTTAGAAGCAGATCCAATATACAAACCTTTTAATTACCCTTGGGCGTATGATGCGTGGCTGCAGCAACAAAGAATCCATTGGATACCTGAAGAAGTTCCGCTCGCTGATGACGTGAAGGATTGGAAAACTAAACTTTCAAGTGTAGAAAAAAATCTACTAACCCAGATCTTTAGATTTTTTACTCAGGCAGACATTGAAGTAAATAACTGCTACATGAGGCATTATTCAAATATATTTAAGCCAACAGAAATATGCATGATGCTTGCAAGCTTTTCCAATATGGAAACCATACACATTGCAGCTTATTCTTATCTTTTAGACACAATTGGCATGCCAGAAAGTGAGTATCAAGCATTTTTAAAGTATGATGCTATGAGAAAGAAATATGAATATATGTTGGAATTCGAGGAAAGCAAAAAACACGATAAAAAACATGTAGCTAAAACTCTAGCAGTGTTTGGTGCATTCACTGAAGGGTTGCAGTTATTTGCATCATTTGCAATTTTGCTCAATTTCCAACGTTTTGGAAAAATGAAAGGAATGGGGCAGATAATCGCCTGGTCAGCCCGTGATGAAACTTTGCACACCAATTCAATTATCATGTTATTTAATACATTTATTAAAGAGAATAATGAAATTTGGGACAACGAGTTTAAAGAGGAATTATATTCTGCATGTCGCACCATCGTTGAACTTGAGGACGAATTCATAAAGCTTGCCTTTGATTTAGGAGATGTTGAAGGACTATCCGCAGAAGAAGTGCGCAATTACATACGCTACGTAGCAAACAGACGGTTAATGCAATTAGGTCTTGAGTCCATATATGATGTCAATGATAATCCTATTCCGTGGCTTGATGAAATACTAAATGGCGTGGAACATACGAATTTCTTTGAAAATAGAGTAACAGAGTATAGCCGTGCAGCAACTCAAGGCACATGGGAGGAGGCTTTTACTGAAAACGACACGAATAATAAGTGAGTGCTAATTTCACTCTTCTTTGTCATTCCAGTGTCAGCTACTTTCATTACACCATTTGCTGTGCAGTTTAGGCAGTTTTGCTTTACTTAACAACTAACTTACCATATATATGTCCATAGAACATTGGTATATAAGAACGTGCTACAACTACTAATCTTACTCACGGTCATCACTTCAGCTGCATTCTTTGGTCATTTAGTTCCAATGGAAATAAAAACCTTCTTGTACTCAGTGAGCCTTAGTATAAAAGAGGTTTTGCTATTTATAATGCCTTTTGTTATTTTTGCGTTAATCTTTAGCAGTGTTAACAATCTTAAGCAGTCAGCTATAAAGTTTATATTATTACTTATTATAATGATCTTCTTATCGAATCTGGCTTCAAGTTTAATAGCTTATTCTGTTGGGCATTTTATCATACAAAACACTTATTCAATACAAGATATAACGTATGAAGAAACAATTGTTCCTTTATGGTCGTTTAGGCTGCCGCTACTCCTTTCTAATTTTTATGCCCTTGCTTGTGGATTTGTATCCAGCATAGTAGTGTCCACATTGCTACCCAAGAAAAGCAAAGAGCTTTCGAACAAAATGTTAGATTTAACTCTCTTTATTTTGAAAACGTTTTTGACGCCGATTATTCCAATATTTGTACTTGGGCTTGCTTTAAAAATGCAGCATGATCAAGTTTTATCTATAATATTTAAGGATTACTCAATAATTTTCATTATTATAGCATCTGCAACCTACCTTTATGTTTTCCTCTTATATGGAGCAGCAAATTCATTCAAGGTTACAAGCTGGATAGCTAGTATAGGCAATATGATACCGGCATTTATTACTGCAATGAGCACAATGTCTAGTAATGCAACTATGCCGCTTACTCTTGAAGGAAGCAAAAAAAATGTAAAGCAACCTGACATAGCATCGTCTGTTGTACCAATAACTGCTAGCTTTCATTTAGTAGGTGATTGCTTTTTCATCATAATATTATCAATGATAATTGCCTCCGGTTATTCATTGTTCACAATAGATTATGTAACTTTTCTTCTCTATTTTTTGTTATTTAAGTTTGCTATCGTGGCAGTGCCGGCAGGAGGAATTATGGTAATGCTACCTATTCTTGAGAAATATCTCAAATTCTCTCCAGAAATGCTTTCGTTAATTACAGCATTGTATATAGTGTTTGATCCAATAATCACTTCAGCAAATGTTATGGGTAATGGTGCCTTTACTATGATGTTTGCAAAACTCTATGATAAGCTTAAGTAATGTCTATTTTAGCGATTGATACTGTAGGTATTGGTAGTTCAATAGCAATAGTTGATTATGATGGTAATTGTTTTGTAGAGCGCAATTCCGCCAGCAATAGTCATGCAGAATCATTTTTTAAAACTTTAAATACTTTATTTAATAAGCACAATTATAACTACGATAAAATAGACCATTTAGCGGTAGTAGTTGGACCAGGAAGTTTCACTGGAATTAGAGTTGGTATATCAGCAGCACAAGGTATAAATCTTGCTACAAATAAGCCGTTATATGGAGTTAGTGCGCTGGAAGTTCAAGCCTATGCAATATCTTTGCTTTGTACAAATAGCAAAAAAAATATCAGAGCTATAATCAAAAATGCTCAAGGGTTTTATACGCAGTTATTTGATTTCAATTTATTGCCGCTGTCTGGCCCAACTGCAGCATGTGACCCTGGTCACGCTACAAGCAGTACACATATGGATTGCAATTTAAATGCTAGCCATGCAGGACTATTAGTTCATTATAGACTGAAGAACAAGCAAAAATTAAATGAAGTTGAAGCTCTATATTTAAATGAGCCTCAGTATATGAAATTGCTATAGATTATTCTTTTGCATACACGCAATTTGGCTAAGCTTGTGCATCTGGTTTACTATCTCTTGAGCTACTTCTTTTATACTCATATTTGAATTTTCTATCTCTATGGTACTCGGTGGTATAAATGAATCGTTAGTCCTCAATTTCTCTATAACGCTATTTACATTAATCACCCTCCTATTTTTTCTTTGCCTTTTTAATGCAATACGCTTTTGTAATGTCGGTAGATCACACCTAAGTACCACAGGAAGGATTTCTGTGTTCATTTTTTTACTAAGCCTTACTATTGAATCATACATCCTCATGTTCTGGTCATTATTTTCCATCAACTCATCAATAAATATGTAATTTTTTGAGTGAATCGGATAATTTTCTATTACCTGAAGCATAATTTGCATAATGCCATATATTCTATCTTGAACTTCTTTAGGTATTTGATCACGTTCAAAGACACCATCGTATATAGAGCAAGCTTGAACATTGTTATAGAACTTACTATTTACAATTAATGCGTTTATCATATTAGATAATTCTATTGCTGTGGAAAGTTTACCACTTCCCGAAAGACCAGAGAGATATATGAAAAATCCTGCTGGCTGTTTTTTTGTGTTAATATTTACCATATTATTTTCAATCTTGAAACTTACATTTATAATAACATAAAAATGAAGCTTTAAAACATATGAAATATTATATAGAAAATTATTTTTGTAGTTAAGATATTATGTAATTTAAAAACATAAATTCTGTATATAAACTCTATAATAACGATAACTATTTTTAAGCAAGCTACAACACAAAAGTGTTTGGTATTCAGAAAGCAAGACAGAGTGGCATAGACTTATTAGTTTACTACAAGTCTCTTTTCGCGTATAAACCTTCAGAAGATTCTAACAGAGGATTGTGTTGTTAATAAAGAGCAGAGTAAAAAGGGATCTAGTCTATGCCTATCAGATTTTGTCCTACCTTAAGTTCGATGATCATACATATACTCACCTTTCAGTGCGTTCTGAAGATCAAAAGTCGTTTTATATTTATCCGTTTGGTATGCGTTTTGATGAAGTAGATGAACGTTCGTTAATGAAAGTATCATTTGATGGAGATGTAATTGAAGGCAAAGAATATCAATATAATAGAACTGGCTATATAATTCATGGTTTTGTTTATCAAGCAAGGAAAGATATTCAAGCAATTTTTCACTTGCATACACCTTCTATTGTAGCGGTTTCTTCTCTCAAAGATGGGCTGCTTCCTATAAGTCAATGGGCACTGCACTTTTACAATAAAATCTCTTACCATAATTATAATTCCCTAGCACTTAGCGATACAGAAGGAAAGAGGTTAATAGCTGATCTGAAAGAAAATTTTGTCATGTTAATGCGTAATCATGGATCTATAACGTGTGGTCGGACTATACAAGAAGCAATGTTTTACTCGTATCATTTAGAACAAGCATGCAAAACTCAATGTTTAACGTTAGCAATGAATAAGGAGTTATCAATTCCAAGTGAAGAAATTTGCTCAAAAGCTGTAAAGGATCTCCTATCTTTTGAAAGCAATCTTGGTGAGAGGGATTGGCACGCATGGGTTAGACTAATTAAAAGTAAGTTGTAAGAGACTTTCGCACTACTATCTGTCATCCAAGTAGTGACCTTACCCAGAAAAAGTAGAGAGAAAGTTAAGACGTTTTTGGAGTAAAATAAAACGTTTTTTCAAAATATGACAAATAGAAGAGAATATACAGCAGAATTCAAATTAGAAGCTGTTAAGCTGGTTAAAGAAACAGGTCAAGCAAGTACAAAAATAGCAAAAGATCTAGGTATAGATGGCAGTATGTTAAGTAAGAAAATATGATGGAAAAATGTCTGGAGCATACGCATTTCCAGGCAAAGGCTCCTTATAACAAAGAAAGATTTGATTTAAAAAAAGAACTAACAAGAGAAAGAGACATCTTAAAAAAAGCCCTGGGCAAAGAAAAAGAGTAAAGTATTCTTTTATATAGAAATTGCTATAAAACACAGGAACTATGTAGAGTTTTGTACTGGTGGTATTGGTTGCTAAGGAAAAAAGCAGTAAAGAATTAGCAAAAGAAGGGCTTCTAGCAGATATTCAAAAAATACATCAAGCTTCTAAATGCAGATATGGAGCTCCTAAAATTCATGCTGAATTGAAGGCTTTGGGTAAAAGTTGCAATT
Source organism: Wolbachia endosymbiont of Nasonia oneida (assembly GCF_009012935.1). Classification (NCBI taxonomy): domain Bacteria; kingdom Pseudomonadati; phylum Pseudomonadota; class Alphaproteobacteria; order Rickettsiales; family Anaplasmataceae; genus Wolbachia; species Wolbachia endosymbiont of Nasonia oneida. The sequence goes on from NZ_QESS01000003.1 coordinate 63,582, forward strand.
TGAAAACGGTGCAAAGTATTATGCAGAAAAATGACATCAGGGCTATACTGAGAAGAAAGTTTAAAATTAAAAAACAACAAACAGATAATAGAGCTGTAGCTCCCAATATACTAGATCAAAACTTTATTGTTGATCAACCAAATAAAGTATGGGATTACTTACATCAAAACCAAGGAGGGATGGCTATATTTGGCAGCAATAATTCTCACGTATGGTAGTTAATGAGTAGTGCAATAAATAAACAATTGGTTATGAACTCTTTATTAATGGCCGTTGATAAACGCAAACCCGATAAAAATCTGCTGTTACATAGCGATCAAGGGTCACAGTATACCTCTCAAAATTACTAATTTCTATTGAATACAAAAAACATCATTTCCAGCATGAGCCATAAGGGCTGTTGTTACGATAACTCTGTTGCAGAAAAGTTCACTTAAAAGGGAGCTGCTTATTGATACTTCTCGCTCAACAAACCAGAACTGCCATATTTGAATACATAGAAATCTTTTGTAACAAATAACGTAGACATTCTACTATTAACTATTGCATTCCTGTACAATTTATTCTCATGATAAAAACGTCTTAACTTTCTCTCTACTTTTTCTGGGTAAGGTCAATTTGGGTCTGCACCATTTTTGAGTAATAGTTTTACTTCTTGTGCATTACCATCTTCTACAGCTAGGAATAATTGTTCTTCCTGTGTTTTTACGCGTGTTTCCACATTAGATATAAAAAATAACAATACTAAACATGCAATACCAATAATGCTAATATATTTTATAACTTTTCTCATAAGATATTTTACAATGCTTCTAATAATATTAGATATCATCTATAAAATTAAAAAATCCATGAAAGGGGATGAAAATATGTAAAAAAGTATTATTGATTAATTAAAAACAGATTTTGATTTGATAATACTAATAAAATCGATTTATCTTAAATTTACGTTGATTTTTACCTGTTATTTTTTGTAGTTTATCCAACGTAAATTCCAGGTAAAACAAAGTCGTTATCTCCAACCGTTACAACCAACTCTCCTTCTTTAATTTTTATTTGATTAGGTGTATGGTCCCATACCATCACACTCTGGGATCATACACCTAAAGTACCCCGACACTGGGATGACACCCCGGGGTTTCTGGAATGACAAAAAAGAGCCCCCTGAGCAAAAATCTTATAGCCACTTGAATGATAATTGACTTTTTGCCTAAAATAACTAAGAAAGAAACTTCTCATCAAGATAACTTAAATATATACTAATTCTCTTATTTTTAAACGATTTCTCATCATGAATTGCACGATCAAAAACCTGAATTTGACTTGTTATAATGCTACAATTATTATTTGCAACTTCTAATACGCCACTATCAATTACAACCTTCTTTTCTGTTTGGTTACTCATTTTAACAGTAATCATACCAGGCAATAAATAAATTAAGTAAGGAGCATGGTGAGCTAAAATCATAAGCTCCCCTTCGAGCCCAGTTACTGAAAGAGAAACCACTCCACTGAATGAAATTTGATCATCAGGAGAGAAAAATTGCACTTTAAAAGTATTCATAATCTTTAACTTTTATTTAGCTTCAGCTTGTATTAATTCAGCCTTTTTTATTGCTTCATCTATATTCCCCACCATATAAAAAGCAGCCTCTGGTAAGTGATCATATTTGCCTTCAACAATCCCTTTAAAACTGGAAACAGTATCAGAAAGTGAAACAAATTTACCAGGCATGCCAGTAAATATTTCTGCAACGTGAAAAGGTTGAGAAAGAAATTTCTGAATCTTACGAGCCCTATCAACAATAATTTTATCTTCATCAGATAGCTCATCCATACCAAGTATTGCGATAATATCTTGCAGTGATTTATAAGTTTGCAATATACGTTTCACCTCAGAAGCTACATTATAATGTTCTTCACCAATGATTTCAGCAGATAAAGACTGAGAAGTTGAATCAAGTGGATCAACAGCAGGGTATATTCCCATTTCAGCTATTTGCCTTGACAACACTGTGGTTGCATCAAGGTGAGAGAATGTAGTTGCTGGGGCTGGATCAGTTAAATCGTCCGCAGGAACATATATAGCTTGCACAGAAGTAATAGAGCCAGAAGTTGTTGAAGCTATTCTTTCTTGCATTGCACCCATATCAGTTGCAAGGGTTGGCTGATAACCAACAGCTGACGGTATTCTTCCAAGTAAAGCAGAAATTTCAGAACCAGCTTGTGTAAATCTAAAGATATTATCCACAAAAAATAGAACATCTTGGTTTTCACGGTCACGAAAATACTCTGCCATAGTAAGTGCTGTTAAAGCAACTCTAGCCCTTGCTCCAGGAGGCTCATTCATCTGACCATAAACCAAAACAGCTTGAGATTTTTCATGCTCATTTATATTTATTACATTTGAAGTGATCATCTCGTGATAAAGATCGTTACCTTCACGCGTTCTCTCCCCTACCCCGGCAAACACAGAAAATCCTTTATGAGCTTTTGCTATATTATTAATTAATTCCATTATTAGGACTGTTTTACCAACACCGGCTCCACCAAATAAGCCAATTTTTCCTCCTTTAAGATAAGGTGCAAGAAGATCTATAACTTTTATTCCCGTAACTAAAACTTCTTCCTGTATTCTCTGTTCAGTAAAACTTGGAGGTGCTCTGTGTATAGGCTCTAAGTTATACTTTCCCTTCAGTGGACCACACTCATCTATAAGCTCTCCAACAACATTAAAAATCCTTCCTAAAGTTGAACGCCCAATTGGCACCGATATTGGTGCACCTGTATCAACAAATTCATCCCCCCTTGACATGCCATCTGTGCTATCCATAGCAATACAACGAACTATATTGTCACCTATATGCTGCGAAACTTCTAAAACCAGCTCCTTATCCTTATATTTTAGTTTGCTTTTTAAAGCATTAAATATTTTAGGCAATTCACCTTCAAATTTTATATCAACAACTGCTTGAGTTACCTTAATCGCTCTACCTATATTCATCTCTTTATTTTTATCACCTAACACTATAATTCCATAAAAGAACTTCTAAAGAAAATAAATTTTATATTATTAATAGAAATTTTGCAACATTAAAACGCTTACTAGTTACGCTTCATTACAAACAATGCAAATGCATTTAATAGCCAAGTAATAATAAACAATACTAAACTAAGCGCATAAGCAGCAAGAGTTTGTACACTATTGAAATCCTGATCTCCGGTAAGTAATGTAGCGATCTGCACGGTAATGGTAGTAACTGAATTAAGAGGGTTAAAAGTCAAATTTGCGTTGATTCCCACAGCCATTAGCACAATCATTGTTTCACCTATCACTCTTGAAATTGACAATAAAATTGCACTTAAAATTGTAGGCATTGCATAAGGTATTGTTATATGCCATATAGTTTCCGCTGGAGTTGCACCAAGTGCCATGAAGCCATAACGCAAGCTTTTTGGAACAGATCTTATGGCATCTTCGAGTAAAGAAATAATAAAAGGAAGAATCATTATCCCAATCGATAAACCGGCAACTAAGGCACTTTCTGAGTGTATACTTAAACCAAAAAAATTTGCTACCTGCTTTATAAAGAAAGACAAAAACACAACCGCGAAATATCCATATACAACCGTAGGAATAGCAGACAAAACTTGCAAAGTTGTATTAACAATATAACGCACTTTCTCACTCGCATATTCACTAATATATATTGCAGAAAATAAACCAAGCGGAACGACAACTAACATTGCTATAATAGTTATAAGTAATGTACCAACTAAAAGCGGCGCTATACCAAAACATCCTATCTTCTCTTCATTGATAGTGACTACATTGTGGCCCCATTTCAAGCAAAACAAGAATTCTGAAATAGCTACTTTATTAAAAAAACTAATGGATTGAATAAAAATAGACAGCATTATAAATAAAGTGATAAAAAATGATATGGCCAAAGCCACAAATAACGAAAGTTTTATTATCTTATTTCTTTTATTTTTAAAGATAAAAGCAAGCATGAAAAAAAGTAACGCTATAGAAATAAAAGTTACAAAACAATTATTATAGAATACTAACAACCAAGTTAGCATCCATACACAACTAAGATATAGATAAGATTTAACCTTATTTACTTCTTGAAACCTACTAAAACAAAATAAAAGGATTAGTAAGACAGGTATGACTATCACCGAATTCATTCTTCCATGCATCAAATTTTATTCTACGAAAATGTCATACAAGTTCACCATTATTTGACAATAAAGTAAAACAATTTAAAATAAATAATTATATTAATATAAAAACAATGAAGAGAACATTTCAACCAAAAAATTTGATAAGAAAGCGCAGACACGGATTTCGTTCACGTATGGCAACAAGAGCTGGAAGAAAAATCCTTAATAGGCGCCGTTCATTAGGGTGTAACAAATTATGCGCATAGTAAGTATAAAAAAAAAGATTTTTCTTCTGCTTTCAAAAATAAGTTAGCACTCAACAGTCTTTTTTATCGTGGGCTTTATATATCACTGTACGCTATAAAAGAAAGAGAACCTGAAAAGTACATTCATACTATTAGAGTAGGTCTGGCTATCAGTAAAAAAACCGGAAAAGCAGCAAAAAGAAATAAAATAAAAAGGCAACTACGAATGCTTGCTAAAATTAGCATTTTAAATATAAGTAATATAGGGCACTACTACATAATACTAACTCATAGAAACATTATGCAAGCAAGTTATAAAAATTTACAAAAAGATCTAACTATTTGCTTAAAAAAGATAAAATAAAAAAAAATCTCAATTAAGATATTTACAACTATATTTTTTATGATAATATAGGTAAAATTTTTAAAAATAGTTAATGGGTGTGGTGAATGGTAGAGCATATAAAAGAGGTAAATAACACAGGCTTTGGTCAGATGTATCAATTCTTATTTCTTCCTAAAGGAACAGGAACAGATTGGAGGTCAGCATTTCGCCAACAAGAAGAATTATTTAAAAAAGTGGGAGGTAATGTAATATTACCAGAAATCAGTAATTCTCCTTCAAAAGGGAATCAATTAGGGGAAGTAGGAACAATGCTAAATAATGTAGAAAATGACCAAGAACATATAAGAAAAAAAAGATATCGTAGTTAAAGTAAAAACTTAAAGAATAGTAACAAAACAAGAAAGTTAAAATATAAGTATACCTACTGTCTAATTAACAAAGAAATTTTTATAAACTTGGCGGCGACCTACTCTCCCTTTTCAAGTACCATCAGCGCTAAAAAGTTTCACTTCCGAGTTCGAGATGAGATCGGGTGGTTCATTTTTGCTATAGCCACCAAGTCAATAAAAATTTCTAACTTAACAATTTTAACTTAATATTTAACACTGCATACACACATATAGAAAGCAAATAAATCAATCAGGCTATTAGTACTAGTTAGCTTCACATGTTACCATGCTTCCACACCTAGCCTATCAACGTGGTAGTCTTCCACGGCCTTAATTGGGAAATCTTTTTGAAGAGGGTTTCTTGCTTATATGCTTTCAGCAATTATCCCATCTATACATAGCCACCCAGCGATGCTATTGGCATAACAGCTGGTACACCAGAGGTATATCCATCTCGGTCCTCTCGTACTAGAGTCAGACCTTCTCAAATTTCCTTCACCCACGGCAGATAGAAACCGAACTGTCTCACGACGTTCTAAACCCAACTCACGTATCACTTTAATCGGCGAACAGCCGAACCCTTGGGACCTTCTTCAGCCCCAGGATGTGATGAGTCGACATCGAGGTGCCAAACGGTGTCGTCGCTATGAACGCTCAAACACCATCAGCCTGTTATCCCCGGCGTACCTTTTATCCGTTGAGCGATGACCCTTCCATACAGAATCACCGGATCACTATGACCGACTTTCGTCTCTGCTTGGCTTGTCAGCCTCGCAGTCAGGCAAGCTTATGCCATTATACTATCAAGCTGATTTCCGACCAGCTCTAGCTTACCTTCGCACGCCTCCGTTACTTTTTAGGAGGCGACCGCCCCAGTCAAACTACCCACCATACAATGTCCTAGTTCCAGATAATGAAACATAGTTAGATATCAAAAGTGTAAAGGGTGGTATCTCAAGGTTGACTCCATTATAGCTAGCGCCATAACTTCAAAGTCTCCCACCTATCCTGCACATCACACTTTTAATAGCAATGTAAAGCTATAGTAAAGGTGCACGGGGTCTCTTCGTCTAACCGCGGGTACCCCGCATCTGCACGGGGAATTCAATTTCGCTGAAGTGATGTTGGAGACAGTGGAGAAATCGTTACGCCATTCGTGCGGGTCGGAACTTACCCGACAAGGAATTTCGCTACCTTAGGACCGTCAGTGTTACGGCCGCCGTTTACTGGGGCTTCAATTCGGAGCTTGCACCCTTCCTATTAACCTTCCAGCACCGGGCAGGCGTCAGACCCTATACTTCCACTTACGTGTTTGCAGAGTCCTGTGTTTTTAGTAAACAGTCGCTACTCCCTATTTTGTGCCACCTACTCATAGTTGCCTAAAAGCAGGTTACCCTTCTTCCGAAGTTACAGGTATAATTTGCCGAGTTCCTTCAACATCATTCTTTCAACACCTTAGTATACTCTACTCATCCACCAGTGTCGGTTTGCGGTACGGCCTCATAAATATAAGTGCTATTTCCTGGAGCTTCTTTTAAGCATAGATCAATCCAATAAGATCTATACAAATACGAAACCCGTCACACTTAAGAGGTTTAGGAATATTAACCTAATTGCCATCGACTACTCCTTTACGGACTCGCCTTAGGAACCGACTAACCCTACGCAGATTAACTTAACGTAGGAACCCTTAGATTTTTGGTGAGAGTGTTTTTCACACTCTTTTACGCTACTTATGTCAGCATTCTCACTTCCGATATCTCCAGCAGTTTTCACAAACCACCTTCACAGACTTACGGAACGCTCCGCTACCGCGCCTATTGATCGAAATCAATAAGCACTCACATCTTCGGTATACAGCTTTAGCCCCGGTACATTTTCGGCGCAGAAAAACTTATTTAGACAAGTGAGCTGTTACGCTTTCTTTAAAGGATGGCTGCTTCCAAGCCAACCTCCTAGCTGTAATGGTTTTTCTACTTCCTTCCCCACTTAGCTGTAATTTTGGGACCTTAGATAGTGATCTGGGTTGTTTCCCTCTTCACCACGGACTTAGCACCCGTAGTGTGCCTGCTGTATAATTAATTGTTGGTATTCGGAGTTTAGTTAGATTTGGTAAGACGGTGAATCCCCCTAGTCTATCCAGTGCTCTACCCCCAACAACATACATACAACGCTCTACCTAAATAGATTTCGCGGAGAACCAGCTATTTCCAAGTTTGATTGGCCTTTCACCCCTAATCACAACTCATCCAATAATGTTGCAACATTAACTGGTTCGATCCTCCAGTGTGTTTTACCACACCTTCAATCTGGTCATGACTAGATCACTTGGTTTCGGGTCTAATCCATAAAACTAAAACGCCCTATTCAGACTTGCTTTCGCTACGCCTACACCTAACGGCTTAAGCTTGCTTCATAGATTAACTCGCTGACCCATTATGCAAAAGGTACGCTGTCACTCTAAATATCAATAAATTGATATAGAGCTCCAACTGTTTGTAAGCACTTGATTTTAGATTCTATTTCACTCCCCTCCCGGGGTTCTTTTCACCTTTCCCTCACGGTACTTGTTCACTATCGGTCGTTAAGGAGTATTTAGGCTTGGAGGATGGTCCCCCCATATTCAAACAGGATTTCACGTGCCCCGCTCTACTCAAGGATTTAAAAACTTTCTACTTATACAGGACTATCACCTTCTATGGTTACTATTTCCAGAGTATTCTAATTCTTATTCTTAAATCACTAGCCTTTTCCGCTTTCGCTCGTCACTACTAACAGAATCTCGGTTGATTTCTTTTCCTTTGGCTACTTAGATATTTCAGTTCACCAAGTTTGCTTTACATAGTTAGTACGTAATAACTAGCTAAACTAGTTGGGTTTCCCCATTCGGAAATCTGCGGATCAAAATTTGTTGACAATTCCCCACAGCTTATCGCAGCCTGCCACGTCCTTCATCGCCTCTTAACGCCAAGGCATCCATCAAGTGCTCTTAATAATTTATTTATCCGACTATATGCAGAATATGCAGAGTTAAATATTATTAAAATTGAATTGAGATTAAATTAATCTCTACCATAAAACTTGTCAAACATCTAAAAACTAAATTAATCTTTTATATGTTATAACCTAATAAATAATATGTCAACGCCTTTTTGCACAAAACATTTACTTATATTATCAACAACAATATACTAGCAATCCTAAACAGTATAATCTGAGAAATATGTGGTAAACTTATATATACAGTAAAAATTAATAAAAAAGATATTTTGTAAGATAAAATGTGTTAAAATCAATTGCCTAAAAATGATAATAAACATTCGGAGTATTTCTAACGTATGAAAAGTAATCTCTCTTTTATAAAAAACGTTGCTTTAAATTGTATGTCTAAGCTCATTGGCGTATTAAATATTAAGAAAGTAAAACACTTCATTGTGAATAAATATAATACTCTTCATAAAGAAATGACAGTGCTTCTTAAAAAATCTAAGAACCTGTTAAACACCAACATTGAAATCGGTTTATATCACTTTTATAAAGGTAGCATATCAGATGCAAAGTTACGATTTTGGTTAATTAGCATATTTTACCCCCATTTACCTATAGTCTGGTATAACATCGGAAGGTGTCATTTTGCGGTAGGGAATACTAACAAAGCTTATAATTATTTAACAAGGGCACTAAAATTAGATAATGACCACGAAGAGGCGTCTTACTATATAAAAAAAATGACAAACTCAGCGCCTATTACAGAATTGCCAAAAAACCTCATAAGACAATATTTTGATTACACAGGTGAATATTTTGTTGAGCATTGGTTGATTGCCAAACAATATAGAGGGCATGAACTTGTACACATGATAATTACAAAAATCTTCAACAACTCCACTTCTGAGCTCAATATACTCGACCTTGGTTGTGGAACTGGAATATGTGGTCATTTCTTGAAAATAAATAGTATTGGAAACCATATAACAGGAATTGACATTTCAAGTAGAATGCTAAATATCGCAAGAGGATGCTTTATAAAAGGTAAGCCTGTTTACAATGAATTAATACATATGGAAATGAAAGAGTTTCTTAAACAAGAGAAAAACCAGCAGTATGATGTAATTATCTTTGCTGAAGTGCTACATTATCTACATGACTTTCAAGAAGAATTGGAATTAGCAAAAAGATCTACGAGCAAAAAAGGGGTTATTGTATGTTTAATAAGAAGAAAGGAAGGTGAAGGTATTGACTTTGTAAATAAAGGAGACTATTTTCGTCACTCAGAAAGTTATGTTCAACATGTTGCAAAAGAAATAAATATGCAAATAAGTTATATGAGTTACTGTAAAATATATGGCAGTCAGGTTGACGGTATCTTGTTTGCATTACAGCATCAACAAGAAAATCCGAAAAACCTAACTTAAAAATCGCTCAAAATGACTTTTAAGTATCTATATATAATAAAAGAATAAAAGGAACTTTATGAATAACATTACCATTAATTACGCAAAGGACAGCAAATTAACCGACTTTGGAAAAGCAGTTCTATCAGACAGGTATTTAATAGAAAATGAAAGTTATCAAGACCTCTTTGCACGTATTGCTAATTACTATTCTGATAATAAAGAACATGCGCAGCGTCTTTATGACTACATGAGCAACTTGTGGTTCATGCCTTCAACACCAATACTCAGCAATGGTGGCACTAAGAGAGGGTTACCTATCTCTTGCTTTCTTAATGAAACCGAAGACAGCTTGCAGGGAATAGTTGATCTATGGAACGAAAATGTTTGGCTTGCTGCACGTGGAGGAGGCATAGGTAGTTATTGGGGAAATTTACGCTCAATAGGCGAAAGCGTAAAGGGTAGCGGCAAAACATCAGGAATTGTTCCATTTATTGTAGTGCAAAATGCTCTAACGCTTGCAATTAGTCAGGGATCCCTAAGGCGAGGAAGTTCAGCAGTCTACCTTCCTGTATCTCATCCGGAGATAGAAGAGTTTCTAGATTTACGCAAGCCAACAGGCGGTGACCCAAATCGCAAAGCGTTAAATATACATCATGCTGTAATAGTAACAGATAAATTTATGCAGGCTGTTGAGAATGATCAAGAATGGAATTTAATAAGCCCTCACAACAATAAGGTTATTTCAACTGTAAAAGCGCGGGATATATGGATCAAAATATTAACAGCAAGAGTTGAAACTGGAGAACCTTACATTATTTTCCTTGATGCAACAAATAACAATAAGCCAGAATCTTACAAAAAGCTCAACTTAGACATCAAGATGTCAAATCTATGCAGTGAAATAACTTTAACCACAGGTTATGATCACCTGAATAAGTCACGCACTGCTGTGTGTTGTCTATCATCTGTAAACCTTGAGTACTACGAAGAATGGAAAGACAATAAACTCTTCATAGAAGATATAATGCGCTTTCTTGATAATGTATTGGAAGATTTCATAAATAAAGCACCGAATGAAATGCAGCGAGCAAAATATTCTGCAGCCAGAGAACGCAGTATTGGTCTTGGTGTGATGGGCTTTCACTCATTTTTACAAAGCAAAATGGTTCCTTTTGAATCAGTAACAGCACAACAATGGAATAAAAAAATATTTAAGTATTTACGCGAGCAAGCAGATATAGTTTCTAAAAAATTAGCAGAAGAAAAGGGAGCATGTTCTGATGCCAAAGAAGTTGATCTAATGGAAAGGTTTACACACAAACTCGCTATTGCTCCTACTGCTTCGATCTCCATTATTGCAGGTAATACCTCTCCTGGAATAGAACCATATGCAGCAAACGTATTCATACAAAAGACACTTACAGGCTCATTTGTAGTGCGAAATAAATTCTTGCAAAAACTATTAGCAGAAAAAAATCAAGACAATGATAAAATATGGTCTTCAATTTCAACAAACGAGGGTTCCGTTCAGCATTTAGATTTTCTTAGTGAGCATGAAAAATTGACATTTAAAACAGCGTACGAGCTTGACCAAAGATGGATTATAGAACATGCAAGTGATAGAACTTCGTATATTTGTCAATCTCAATCAGTAAATCTGTTCTTACCTGCCAACGTACATAAACGTTACTTGCACAAAATACACATGCTTGCTTGGAAAAAAGGATTGAAGAGCTTATATTACTGCAGATCACAATCAATGCAGAGAGCCGATAAGGTCTCGCATGACATATTCAAAAAAAGTGAAATATTGCAACAAAAAACAGATATTGACTACGATGAATGTCTGTCATGCCAATAGCGGCCTTACTCAGAAAAAGTAGAGAGAAAGTTAAGCAAATGGGTAAATAGACTTCTTGCATAACCATATAACGCACTTTTATTGGGAATAGAAACGAAAAAACTTTCTTGACAAACTCCGCCAGCCCTCTTATCATAAAATTGAAGCTATTTATTTATCTTCTCTGTACAGATTAAATGACAAAAAAACTCACGTATCTGGCGTCTCATGTTTAATTTTTTGCACTATGTGCACCTTATGTCTTTATCAAACTTCTACCTACATAAGCTGAAACGCGCTTATAAAGCGTTTAAAACATAAAAAAACGCCAACTTAAAAAATGGATAGTGAATAACTAGCTACCCTAGGGTTTCTTTTGCCTTTTTTTCTGTTTGGTAAATTTCTTAAACATTTATAGCTAAGGTTAGTTGCATTTAAAAGCAGCTGAGTTGCGGTTATTAAGCGTTTAGAATAAAAAAACGCCATACTTGAAAGTATAATGTAAGTAATTAGCCAACTACGGGGCTTCTTTTGCCTTTTTTTTCATTTGGTAAATTTCTTAAATATTTATGGCTAAACGACAATCGTCATCCCGCTACTTGTTAGCGGGATCTATTGCCGAGATACCGCGAATGAATCGCGGTATGACGGTTCGCGGTGGTATGACGGTTCGTGGCAGCATGAAGATAATCCCGCTACTTGTTAGCGGCTGAGATACTGCGGCGGTATGACGTAGATTGCTGTCATTCCGCTACTAGTTAGCGCCGCAGCGGTATGGTGTAGGAAAATTAGCTATATAGCTAACTTGTACCACGCGTTAAAGCTTTTAAACAGGTCTTGGTTTACTTACTCCATTATTTTCTTTATTATCAGATATCATTTTAAATAATATGGAGGAGCAAATTGTCAGCAATTGCCATTATTGATTTTGGTTCACAGTTTACACAGCTTATCGCAAGACAAGTAAGAGGAATGGGTGTTTATTGTGAGATATTTCCAAGCAACATCAGTTTTGAAACAATATCAAAATTCAATGGGTTTATTCTCTCTGGAGGACCACAATCTGTAAATGATGATTGTTCTGAAACAAGTAGAGTAGTACATGAAATTATAAAACTTAATGAGGCAACAAACGTTCCTATACTTGGAATATGCTATGGACAGCAACTCATTTGTCATTATTTTGGAGCAAAAGTAAAAGAGAGTTTCAAACAGGAGTTTGGTAGAACTAAAATCAAGATACTAAAAGAATCCCCCATTGTAAAGGATACCTGGGATGTTAATTCTGAAGTGGATGTATTAATGAACCATGCGGACAGTGTTGATACTATACCACAGGGATTTACTGTTATCGCATCAGGTGTGATAAATCAAACAATTGCAATGATTGTCAACGAACAGCGGAAGATTTACTGTACTCAGTTCCATCCTGAGGTTAAGCCCACAACAAATGGCAGTAAATTGCTCTCTAACTTCTTGGATATTGCAAATTGCAAAAGAGACTGGACAATGAAGTCGTTTATTGAGGAGCAAAAGGAAAAAATCAAAAATGTAGTAGGAGAGAAAAAAGTAATCGCTGCAGTAAGTGGTGGGGTTGATTCAAGCGTTGCAGCGGCTCTCACACATAAAGCTATAGGAAAACAATTGAACTGTATTTTTATCGATACTGGGTTGTTACGCAAGAACCAAACCATCGCTATGTTGAAAGAGATTCCGATAAATTACGTTGATAAATCAAATTTATTTTTGAGTAGGTTGAAGGGAATAACTGATCCAGAAGAAAAGCGAAAAATTATCGGTAACACTTTTATTGAAGTGTTTGAAGAAGAAGCAAAAAAAATAGGTGATGTGGATTTTTTGATGCAAGGTACCATCTACTCTGATGTAGTTGAGTCAGGGCATGCCTCAGACAACACTAGTACAATTAAGTCTCACCATAATGTTGGTGGGTTGCCAGAAAAGATGAATCTGAAGTTAGTGGAGCCTTTACGTTACCTCTTTAAAGATGAGGTAAGGCTACTTGGAAAAGAAATTGGGCTTTCAGACGAGATAATATTTCAACATCCATTTCCTGGACCCGGACTTGCAGTGAGGATTATAAGTGAAGTCGATAAAGAAAAGGTGCAAATATTGCAAGAAGTAGATGAAATATATATTAATACGATGAAAAATTACGATCTATATGATAAGATATGGCAAGCTTTTGCTGTATTATTACCAATAAAAACTGTAGGCGTTATGGGAGATGGTCGTACGTATGGATATGTTTGTGCTTTAAGGGCTGTAACATCATCTGATGGTATGACAGCCGATGCATTTCCATTTGAAGATAAGGATCAACACTTGCTAGTATTTTGGGATTTTTTACGCAATGTCGGCAGTATAATTGTTAATAATGTTCCCGGAGTAAATAGAGTTGTTTATGATATCACTTCTAAACCACCCGCAACTATTGAGTGGGAGTAAATCAAAAAGATCCCGCTGCTTGTTAGCTGGATCTAGAGATACCGCGAATGAATCGCGGTATGACGGTTCGCGGCAACATGACGATAACCTCGTCATCCCGCTACGTGTTAGCGGGATCTAGAGATACCGCGAATGAATCGCGGTATGACAGTTCGCGGCAACATGACGATAACCTCGTCATCCCGCTGCTTGTTAGCGGCTGAGATACCGCGAATGAATCGCGGTATGACGGTTAATTTTCTTTATTTTGCTTATAACTTCCACAAGCAGTGCAAACATAAATGAAGAATACAAATATTCTTTTGGTAATTCTACATGAAATCCATGAAGTATGAGGTACACACCGACAAGTAAAACAAATAAAATGGCGATTATTTTTAACCCTGGGTTAGATTTGATTAACTGGGCGGTATAACTTGATAAAAACAGCATTGCTAGCATGGAAAATGTAAATGCTGTAGCAATTATTACCATGTTATAAGTTAGTGCTATAGCAGTTAATATCGAATCAACCGAAAAAACTAAATCTATTAATATAATTTGTAGCACAACTAAAAAAAATTTTGATTTAACGTTTGCTTTCTTTTTATTTTTCTTACATACAAAGATGTCATCCCGTAACTCCATAGAGCTCTTAACAATAAGGAATAATCCCCCTGCGATCATAAGTAAATCCCTTGCTGATGCAGTGTGAAATATAGGTTTTTGCATTGATAATATAGATGATGTAAAAAATAGTATTACAAAACGCATTAATAGTGCTAATCCAAGGCCCATAAGGCGCACTCTTTCTCTCAGCGCATTTGGTACCTTATCTATTGCTAGAGAAATAAAGATTAAATTGTCTACACTAAGTATAGTTTCAAGTAGTGTAAGTGTCAGTAAAGTCCAAGCATCAGTTAGCATTTTTGTTTCAAATTCGGTTCTTCTTACTCTACAATAGATGTGTAAAAATTAAGTGACTTCACTCAGAAGTTTTATAGCAGTTCTCCAGAAAAACAGGATATATAAAGTTCAGCAGCTTCTTCTATTTTCGTTTTTGAGCAAAATCAATAATAAGAGAGTTTCTTATTTTCATGCACGCAAATAAGATAAAGCCTTATTTTCATTTTTGACTTTATTTGAAAATAATATATACTATAAAAATAGTGTGCTCGGTTGAATGAATGTATATTAAAGGATCACCATCAGGCAAAGTATTCGCTGGTTATCAGGCATTTATACCAAGCCCCTTGCCACCAAAATTTGAATGGGACAATGATTTAGTTAATAGTCTTTAAACCCTTACTTTACTATAAGGAAAGTGGTTGAAAACTTAGGTGTCGTATTTACAACAGCCCAAAGAGCAATCGTAAAGCTTGAAGATTTAGGCATCGTTTCACAAACTTCTCAAGGAAAGAGAGATCGGGTTTATTGTGCAACTGATATTTTGAATATTCTAGAAGAACCAACTAAGATTACAGAGAACTTCGATAGCACATTGTAGCTATTGTGATGAATAAATTCAGCAAACAGCAAGCTTAAAGAGTCTGATCCAATGGACATGCTGAACAAAAAGTAAGGAGCTCCTTTTGGAGGATTATATTAACTTATTAATTAATTGCTTGACTTTTAGCAGGATTTATTATATTATTTATTAATGAGCAATGCAATCAAACCAAGGAGGATAGCATGATAAATAATTTGGATTCAATAATTCTTGGAATAAAAGATGGTGAAAAGGCGATTGAAGATTTAAGGGTTGTTCTTAAAAAAAGAAAAGAAGAAGTTATTACTACACAGACATTTAATTACGCTTTACAATGCCCACAAACTACAAAGGAAGCGATAGTACACGAAATTCTGCTTCATTTTATACAAAATCCTGGCGAGCAATCAATAGAACAAGTAATACAATACTTAGATGGAGCAATACAATCTAGGATATATGCAAAAAACAACCCAATAAGAAATCTAGATGAAGAATTTCGTACTCATATAAACTTTAAAGATGAAGAGGGAAATACATTACTACATCATGCAGTTATAGGTAATAAAACTGAAGAAATAACCACCCTTCTTGTTACATATAGTGCAAATCCTTTGATACAAAACGCGGATAATAAAATTCCTTCAGATTTAGCTCAAGGAAAAACAAAAGAAGTGCTTATTAAAAGTATGAAAAAACAAGCTAATACGAAAAAAGAAAGCGCTATGGTAGGCAGTTTGGTGCCTGGCGTAATAATTGGTGGTTTTCTTGGTGTTGTACTTGGAGCTGGTGTGTGTGTTGCAGTAAGTCTTTCTGGTGGTATGATACTAGGTGTAATGATAGCATCTTCTCTTGTTGCTAGTATAGCTATTGGACTGGCCATGTATTTTTTGAGTCAAGACTATGAACAGGCTAAAGCGATAGAAAAAACTATTAGCACTGTTAGCTCTGAAATATCTGTTGATGATACAACTGCCGCTAATAAAAATAATAAAGAAGGGCCACAACTTACATATAGCTGACCCAAGCAACACGTCATACCGCGATTCATTCGCGGTATAGATTCCGCTAACTAGTAGCGGAATGACGAATATGTCGTTTTTCAAATTGTCGTAAGTCACTTTAGCTATAATACACACAAGGAGGGTGTCATCCCAGCGCCCCTATGATGTCATCCCAGTGCTTGACACTGGGATCCAGAAAAGTTTGCTTGTAAACTAGCATGGAAAGTAGCTGATCTTACACTAAATGAATGTTTTTGATGAGGTTGCATAGAAGCTGGATTCCAGCGTCACGTGCTGGAATGACAACTGCGTTTTTTGTTTTTTTGTCATCAAATACTCCTACTCTTTATGTCATCCAAGTGTCCTGACTACTTGGATCCAAGAAATTTAATTGTTTTAAATTTTTCCCTCTATACACCTATTTAAAATTTATGTTATCCACATGTGCAATATAATCTATAATAACGTTTATCAATACAATATATTAAAAAATATTATGAGCTTCGTAAAAGAAAAAAACACCCCTGTGATGGAGCAGTATTTGAACCTGAAAGCTCAATACAAAGATCATCTGCTATTTTATAGGCTAGGAGATTTTTATGAATTGTTTTTCGATGATGCTATTAAAGCTGCGAAATTGCTGAATATAGTGCTAACCAAGAGGGGCAATTCAAATGGGCAAGAAATACCAATGTGTGGAGTGCCAGCACACAGTAGTGAGTCTTACCTGCACAAGCTAATAGATTTAGGATTCAAAGTAGCAATCTGTGATCAATTAGAAACTGCTGATGAAGCAAAAAAGAGGGGCTATAAATCCATAGTAAAACGTGATGTAGTGCGAGTTGTAACTCCAGGTACAATTATAGAAGATTCGCTATTAGAGGATAAAAGCAATAATTATCTTGCGTCCATAGTTGAACAAAATGACGAATATGCTATTAGTTGGCTTGAATTATCAACGGGAAAATTTTTTCACACTTTAACGAGTTTGAAAGCTCTAGATAGTGATTTATTGCGTATATCACCAAGAGAATTATTAATTTCTGAAAAATTCACTGAGGATGAAAAAATTAGATCGATTTTAAAAAATTATAAAATATCAATTACGCAACACGCACAGAGTTTTTTTGAGTATAGTAAATCTCACAGAACGTTATGCGAGTTTTATAAAATCAGGGAACTTGGGAGTATAGGAAATTTCAGCAAAGTAGAAATCATGGCGTGTGGTGCACTGCTTGAATATGTCAGAGTAACGCAAAGGGGCTCCATTCCAAGGCTTGAATTCCCAAAAACCTATAAGCAACAAAATTTCATGCTTATTGATGCTTCAGCAAGGAGAAATCTTGAGTTGTTTTCAACTCAATTTGGTGAAAAGAAAGGTTCACTAATTTCAGTTATTGATCATACAGTTACAGCTTCTGGTGGACGCCTGCTCAAACAAATGCTCGCTTCACCCCTTGCTTGCTCCAAGGCAATCAATTTGAGGCTCAGCACCGCTCAATTTTTTGTAAATAATCATGATTCACGCAGAAAAATACGAGAGATATTATCTAACATTCCGGATATTGAAAGGTCTTTATCGCGCTTAATACTAGGGCGTGGTTCACCAAAGGATATGAACCTATTGAAAATAGGCCTAGGAAAGACTTTAGAGTTGTCTGAGTTCTTATGTAAAATTGAATCAGGTGAAAATGGATCTCTCCCACAACAATATGTCATCCAAACTGAGATCCAGCCAGCGTCACGCGCTGGAATAACAGTAAAATCAGACGAGAGTGAACTAAGCACAATACATAAAAGCCTTGGCAATCATAAAGACCTATTTGAACTGTTAAATAGTGCTATACTCGATAATAACCTCAGTTCCGTGAAAGAAGGAGGGTTTATTCACTCAAAATACAACTCAGAATTATCTGAGTTATCCTACATATTAAATAATAGTAATAAACTAATAACCAAACTCCGTGAATCTTATCGCGACCTAACTGGCATTGCCGCACTCAAAATATTACACAACAACATACTTGGTTATTACGTTGAAGTGTCGGCAAATCACAAAATAACTTCGGATATATTTATTCATAGGCAAAGCTTAGCAAATAGCATGCGCTACACTACTAATGAATTGAAAGAACTAGAAAATAAAATTCTTACGGCACGTGATGCTGCAATCGGCTTAGAAATGAAAATTTTTAGTGAACTGTGTAGTGAAGTTGCTAAAGAGTCTGAAAAAATTGCTCTTGCTGCAAATGCTTTGGCAAAACTTGACATTAGAACCGCGTTTGCAGAGCTTGCAGTGCAAAATAATTACGTAAAACCCATTATTGATGACAGCAAAGAGTTCAATATCTGTAGCGGAAGACATCCAGTGGTTGAAGTTAACGATAAATTCATTGCAAATAGCATCAATTTAGCTGGTATACATCTAATTACTGGTCCTAATATGGCTGGAAAAAGCACTTTCTTGAGGCAAAACGCTCTCATTGCAATTTTAGCTCACATGGGGTCATTTGTGCCAGCAGAGAGTGCACATATTGGAGTGATTGACAAGATATTCAGCAGGGTTGGCGCAACGGATAATATAACAGCTGGTTATTCTACCTTCATGGTAGAGATGATCGAAACAGCAACGATAGTAAATCAGGCAACGGACCGTTCCTTGGTGATACTTGATGAAATTGGTAGGGGCACAGGGGTGTATGATGGATTATCTATTGCACAGGCGGTGATTGAACATATTCACAATGTAAATAAGTGCCGCGCCATTTTTGCAACTCATTATCATGAATTAACTAAAGTAAGCAAATACTTGAAGAACGTGAAATGTTTTTGTGTAAAAATAAGAGAGTGGAACGGAGAGGTTATCTTTCTACATGAAGTAATTGAAGGCATTGCAGATGAGTCATATGGAATACATGTAGCAAAACTTGCTGGTTTTCCTGATTCTGTTTTAAATAGAGCAAGTGAAGTGTTTGAGGAGCTGAAGGCTTGAATCATTATTATAAGTGAAGAATTACCTATACAATCGTGGTAGTAGCTATAGAAACGAAAAACTTACTTGACACCCTTCGCCAGCGCCCTTATCATGATAGTGA